>JAFGFK010000297.1 GCA_016931135.1 Candidatus Sumerlaeota bacterium
AGACAGCGGCATCATGGGCTTTGCAGAAGGATGCAACAGCGACCGGGGACCGCTTTTTCCGCATTGCGGGATCAAAACCCCGTTTTACTGGGAAGGTCCCGATGGATCGCGCGTGTTGACATGGCTATCCAATGGTTATGCCCAGACTCGTTTTATGGCTGAAGCGCACGAACTCTCGCAGCTGGAAGAAAGCGTCTCATCCTTCATCAAATGGTTCGACAGCCCGGATTATCCCTTTGACGCTGCTTATGGTTACGGCGCTTACAGTGACAACCAGCCCATGAACCAGGATTATGGAAATCTTCTGGAAGAATGGAACAAAACTTACGAATATCCGAAACTCATTATTTCCAGCGGCGAGGATTTTTATCGCTACCTGGAAGAGAATTATTCTGAAGAAATCCCGGTGATGCGGGGAGATTTCGGGGCGTTCTGGGAAGACGGCGCAGGATCAACCGCTTATGAGACCATTCTTCACATGGAAAACCAGCGCCGCATCGAACAGGCGCAAACGCTTTGGGCAATGGCTCGAATAGAAGGCGGCAAATCGCAGTATCCTTCTGAGGCTTTCCATCAGGCGTGGGATGATATTCTCTTCTATATCGAGCACACATGGGGAGCAGCGGGCAGCGTGAGCGATCCCGATTCCCAAATGACGCGCGATCAGTGGGATTATAAAGCGAATTATGCGCGAAGAGCCGACTCAAAAACGCGCGAACTGCATGAAGAAGCGCTGCAATCTTACATTCAATCTGCCGCGCCGAACGTGAAAAATCCCGTTGTGGTCAATACACTTTCCTGGCAGCGAAGCGGTCTGTTCCAGTTGCCCGAGAACATTCCTTTTGAAAAGACGCCTGCGGATGAAAACGGAAAACCGCTCGCGGTGCAATCCCTCGGAGAAAAGCGCTTTGCCCTTGCCAGGGATATCCCGGCATTCGGATCGCGTTCCTATCAGCTTGTTGCTGCAAGCAACCCTTCCCCAAACGCACCCTTAAAATCCTTGGAGAATAGTTTTTACAGAGTCACCCTCGATAATACCAAAGGTATTTCAAGCATTATCGATCTGGAGACAGGCTGCGAACTGGTTGATAAAAGCAGCCCGTATCTTTTCGGGCAGATTCTCTATGCCTCGGGGGGAGAGGGAACAGGCGTGGCGCAACACGGGAATCCCGATGCGCGAATTGTCATGAACACCTCTGGCACCGATCCTTTGAACCCTGAGCATGGCGCCGTGCTGCTTACCAATGCAAAAGTTACCGAGGCAAAGATGGTTGAATCAGGCGCGCTTTGGATCGATGCCGTGATCCGTTCCTCCGCCCCTTCCATGCCTCAGGTGGAAACGCGCCTCAGGCTTCACAACCATGAGAAACGCATCAGCCTTGAGGTAAACATTAATTCAAAGAAAGAGATTCGGAAAAAAGAAGCAGTATATATAGCATTCCCATTTGTGATAAGCGCTCCTGAATTTCAGCTTGGAATGACGAAGTCCATTGCGAATCCGGCAAAAGATTTCATCCATGGGGCATGCCATGAATGGTATTGCGTGCAGGATTTTGTTTCATGCCGGGGGGATACGGAGCATGGCAAATACGAGATTCTCTGGACTTCGCCTGATGCGCCGCTTATAGCGCTTTGCAATATAAACCTCGGGCTCTGGCTTTCCGATGCGGATCTCACGAATGGGACTATCCTCTCATACGCTATGAACAACTACTGGCACACCAATTATAAAGCAGGGCAGGGAGGGGATTTCAGGTTCCGCTACGAAATCACGAGTTCGGGCAGCGGATTCCTGAACGATGAATGCCTGCGATTTGCCCGCAGCGCAGCAACGCCCCTCTTGTGCGAATCTACGAAGGATAAACCGGAACCCGAAATATCATCCTCGGATCATAAAACCATAGAAGTTACAGGAGATGGAGTGATTGCAACGATGCTGCCATCGGATATAGATGAGGCAATTGTTATCCGGTTGCGGAATGCATGCGATAATGCTGTGACTGCAAGTGTGAGATGGCTTGGGAAAGGCAGCCCGAAGTTCGAACTCGCCAATTTGACGGAGGATTTTCCGAAACCATTGGAGAATCACAAGAATATATGCGCAATTACTTTGAAACCGCAACAGACAGCAACTTTGCGGATAATCGCTGGAGAAGCATGGAACAAAAGGAAATTGAATTAGCAATTAATCATATATTGACATGATACAACAGGATTTTATATGATTTATTTCGGAGTTGATTGATTCATTCATTTCAAAAGGGAGGCATTTCAAATGTCACTAAAGGAAAGAATTAAGAAAGCCAGTAATATATATGAGACCCGATTAAGAGAAAAGATCGAGAAACATCATAAAGGAGAGATTGTGGCTATTGAGATTGACTCTGGAGATTATTTCCTGGGGAGAAATGAAATAGAAGCTTATGAAAAAGGGATAAAAAAACATCCGGATAAAACCTTTGTTTACAAAAGGGTGGGATATCAAGTGACACATTTTGTGGGGAGTGTTTAATGGAAGTAAAAGGCAGGTTTGTCGAAGGGAAACCAATAATTGATATTTATCTGGAGGGTTCTGAGAACCCGATAGATGTTCTGGTTGACACCGGCTTCAATGGTGAACTGATGCTAACTGAGGACAAGATCAAAGATTTATCGTTACCAGTTATTGGCGATAATGAATATATGACTGCCAGTGGTGATGTTGTGCCTACAACTGTTTATATTGGCATCATAAGATGGTTTGGCCGGAAAAGGAAAATATCAGTTTTAGCCACTTCTGGAAAGACAAATTTGATAGGAATGGAATTAATGCATTTCCATAGATTGGAGATGTTTCGTTCTCGGGATCGGTTGATCATTAGTAAAAATGAAAAGCCATCTTAAATCAGCGATTTCCGACATGAAAAATAGGCTTTCCCAAGAAATCAAAAGGTTCTGCTCCAAGAACTTTCTTAACATGAATGATCAGAAACTTTCATTACTTTATGAAGATATAAAGGCATATCGAGGGCTTGAGATGCCCCTTATAGAATTTGAAAGAAAATATCCTCAAATTATCACTTAGATCCCGATGTGAAAAATCTACCCGAATGGATTTGCCAATTAGAGTCGGAGATAAACGAGATTTCAGAAAAAGAAACAGGGTAAGTCTTCAGCTTTTCTCATTCACTTTATTACCATGCTTGAAACAAAAAATCAGGTGAGCCATGACCGGTATGACAACAACGCCTTGTGGCTCTTTGATTCGTATATTCCGGATATCATGCCACAAGCGCTTCTTGTTCCTGTTGGATACTGGTCTCGCGATATCGGGCGGAAGATGTATATGTCCGCACATCGCACAGGCAACAGGTTCAAGGCTTGGGTGGGGCGCTCCATGGTGCGGTTCGGTGCTTGAGTTTTATAGTTTCTTACCGTACTTTTTTTTCAGGTATTGACACCATTCAACATGATTTTTTATGGTCCTTTTTTGAAATGATTCATTGATGAATCTTTAAATGATTACGATTTGGGCAATTCCGCCGAAGCGGAAAATTATATTGGTTTAATGTTATGAAAAAAATATCAATCAGTTCCCGGAATGCGGAATATCAGATTATTCAATCCTTGAAAATGAACAGGGTTAAGCGTAAAAAGGCAAACGAGGTATTTGTTGAAGGTATAGAATCAATTAAACAGGCCATTAATGCCCGCATGGAATTCACAAGGATTATTTTCTCAGATATTGATCGATTGTCGAACTGGGCAAGAAATCTTATTAATAAGAATACACACTCTAGAATTATTGATATGTCCTATGATCTCTATAGAAATTTATGCGACCGCGATGAACTTTCGGAAATTCTTGCCACGGTGAAAATTGTACCACTCAAGTTGCAGGATCTTGTGTATCAGGATAAACCCTTTGTTTTAATTTTTGACAGACCGAGTGATTGCGGAAACCTCGGCTCGATCATCCGTTCCGCAAATTCGTTTGGTGTTGACGCCATATTTGTCATCGGGCATGCGATTGATATTTATGATCCGAAGGTGATTAGATCCAGCCTGGGCAGTGTTTTTCATTCTAAAATTGTTCCCATTCAATCGATAAATGAACTGGAAAAATGGATAAAAATCCAAAAGGATGTGAATAATATCTCCGTTGTGGGAACGGATTCCACAGGAGACGTCTCATTGCTGCATCGCTCGCTGCACAAACCCATTGCGCTCATACTTGGAAACGAGGCAAAGGGAATGAGCGTGGCATTGAAGGCAATGTGCGATATGATCATCAGCGTCCCCATATCAGGGGCTGTCAATTCGCTCAATGTTTCATGTGCCGGCTCGATATTCCTGTGGGAAATATATAAAAACAGTTGTTCCAATCAGGGCGCGCTCTAATATTTCTCACAATATGAATGCGACTCCATGCGATAACAAGTATATAATACTTGATCTTGAATATAATCTGATAATATGAATAATCGATTTTCTCTGATAAGGATTTTTAATTTAACAGTAGTTTGGGATTAAAAGTATGAAGAAGCGAATTATGCTAAGTATTGTGACGCTTGTTGTTTTGGCTATAGTATTTCTTGCGGGAATTGCTGTTGGAAACCGGAGGACATTTGACTTTATGATGGAATTTCAGCGCGCGGAAGTTAACGCCAATCTCAATTTTACTGTGGAAACCCTGGCGCTCATTCGAACTGGAGATCAATCCGGCGCCATAGAATTAATGGAAAACCGGCTGGATATCGGGCTTGTTACCCTTGCCCAAAAGCAGCCCTGGGAGGATTTGCCGGAATCTACGCGCAAGACGCTTATCCTGCTGAAAACCTACAGGAAGATTTATCCCCCCAAACAACAATCAGCAGTTTTGCAGGAAGCTTTGAACCTTATCCCCTCATCCCATGAGCCGCCCGAATATTGCTCACCCCCTCTTCAGAAGGCGTTGGAAGTATCTGAGGGAAATCATGAAGCATCGAATAGTGAAAAATCGGTTGAAGCGGAAGAAACTACTCAGCCGTAGCGTTATATAAAAGGAGGAAAACATGTCAAAACTACCAGAAGAAGTCAGCAAGGCGTGGGATAACAGAAAAGGACCCGTCGTATTTGCCACCGTTGATGAAAAGGGCGTTCCAAATGCCATTTATGCCACCTGTGTGAGCAAATTTGATGAAGAGAGAATTATAATTGCGGACAATTTTTTTGACAAGACGCGCAAAAACATCTTCGCAGGAAGCAGGGGTTCTATTCTTTTCATCACCAATGAAGATAAGTCATTTCAAGTAAAAGGAAATATTGAATATCACAAGGAAGGACAGTTTTTTGAAAATATGAAAAAATGGAACCCGGCAAAGCTTCCAGGTCATGCCGCAACAGTACTGAATGTGGAAGAGGTATATGCCGGTTCCCGGAAACTTTTGTAGGCTTAACAATTTTGGGATTTTTTTCAAGAACTAAACTGTTACAAAACCTCTAATTATGAAGCGGATACGCAGATTGTGTGGGGCTCACTACTTTATCCTGATTGTAATCGGTTGATCCTCTTTGCCTTTTCCTTTGAATACTTTTCCGCCTGTGATCACTTCTATATTGATTATGCGGTCTTTGAATTTCATCTTCCCCCGGGATTTCGTTTTGCGGACAATAACACTATCTCCCTTTTTCTCTGCCGTATAACTGCTGAAAAGATATTCGCCCTTTTTGTATCCATACCCTTCGCCCTCATCTTCATAAAGGACGCCAGCAGCCTTTTCTTTGTCATCAAGGGAAATCAGGAGATAGAGAGAATCATGTGAATAATCCGCTGTATTTTGAATAACTTTAGTCAGAGGCACGATGGCTCCGTCGCGAATCTTTATTTCCGGTTGATAGGCATCGTTTTCACTGTCTTCTCCCACAAGGGAAATGGTATGCCAATTTCCTTCCGGCAGATTGGGACTTTGAGCCCATTTGGGAATGATCAATAGATCCTTGCCCAGAAGGAAAACCTGTTCTTCCTCCCTGAGGTTCATATTTTTTACATCGGCAAAGAATACAGGACGCATCACAGGCATACCGGTTGTGGACGCCTCATAAAAAAGAGTGTAGAGGTATGGCAACAGGCGATAGCGTCTTTCCAGGGCTGTTCGAGAAACCCTTTCGATTTCTTCGCCAAAAGCCCAGGGTTCGTGGTCTATGGAATTTTGATGCGTATGCCCGCGCGAGAAGGGATAAAATGCGCCCAGGGCAATCCAGTGTCCAAAAAGCTCCGGTGTTGCGTCATTTTTAAAACCGCCTATATCCGGTCCGTTAAAAGGTTGCCCCGATAGCCCCAGATTGAGCGTCATGGGTATGGACATTCTTAGATGTTCCCAGGAGGAAATATTATCGCCTGTCCATGTGGCTGCATAACGTTGTCCCCCCAGGAAATTGGAACGCGTCAAAACAAACGGCCTCTTATCGGGATTGGCTTTAAGGATGCCTTCCCTCGATGCCCTTGCCATAAGCATCCCATAGACATTATGATATCGCGCATGGGCGCCTTTGGGAAGATCGTCTCCTCCCAAGTGAAGGTTACTGGTTGGCATTGTGTAGGTGGATGTTTTAAAGACCGATGGTTCATTCATATCGTTCCATACGCCATCCACTCCCAGTTTCATAAAATCCATATACAAACCAGCCCACCATTCTCTTGTTTTGGATTGGGTGAAATCCGGAAACACGCAGTCGCCGGGCCATACCGGCCCTGTAAAATTCTTTCCCGAAGCCTCTTTTACCCAGACATCCTCTTTTGAACCTGAATCATAAACAAAATAGCCTTCCTCATTTTTTACCCCGGGATCGATCATCCATACAGACTTGAATTTTTTATCGTGAAGATAATCATTCACCTTTTTGGGATCGGGAAAATGCTCATCCGAAAACGTGAAGATTCGATATCCTTCCATATAGTGAATATCCATCCAGATCACATCGCAGGGGATTTTTTTATGCCTGAAGGTATCCGCTATCTCCTTCACCCTTGAATCAGGGTAATAGGACCAGCGGCATTGATGATAACCAAGGCTCCATAACGGCGGCAAAGGCATGTTGCCCGTGAGTTCCATTAAACTTTTTAGTACATCCTCAGGGGATTTTTTATTGATGACAATGACCCTGAAAGGCGGTCCATTGGAAATGAATCGAATGCCCTCTGTAAGGACGATTTCCTGTTTATAAGGACTATCGGCAATTACGCCGAATGCGGAACCATCCTGGCGCAATGCCAGAACCCATGGATGAGATTGATATAATCGTAATCCGTGAAACCGTTGATACCCGACATTATCCGTGTTCCAGAGAATTCTTGCAGCGCCGTTTCTTCTGAGCGAACCCGTCACCTCACCGGTTCCATAAAGGCTGGTATCATCATCTATGGGAATGTAAGCGCAGTTTTTATCCAATGCCTTATAGAAATTGACCTTTACAGGGAAATCATCCGGAAGTCGTTCCATGGTTTCCGGCTCTTTTATGAGGGCAAAAGATGGGAGCGTATCGGAAGCCTTGAATCTCTCAGGATAAAATATGGCGATGTCTTTATCAATGAATTCTGCGCAGTTTTGAGCGGAAGCGGTTTTGTACGAGATAATAGTCATAATAAAAATTCCCAGAAATGAAAATAAAAATTTATTCCTGAATATCATGGTCAATTCATTTTGTTCATTATGTTCCGTCCATGCAAGACTGGTATAATTCGATCTCTCTAAAGTTGTCTTTGTGAAAAATCAATTGAAAACAGGGATAAAAGAGGTATCTACATTTATTTTTTATATCAAAGTGGAAAAGAAATAACGATTTAGAGTTTTTATGTTGCGAAGCCGACATAAAAACTCTGTTGGACTAAACCGCTTTCATTTGGAGATTTATCAGTAAATCATCTCGAAAAAGGATCATAAAAAACCATGATATGATGTGTCAAGACCTGATTTGGAGATTGTTCCGGGAAGATTTTTTGAAGAGAAATATTCCGTTTGAGGCAGTTTTTATGAAAAAAGACAATCACCTCATATCTTGCAGAAAACAATTTATTTTCAGCAATGATAACAAAGACTTTAATCTTTTTGATCCTGAAAGAATCCTGGAGGTGGCGCCCGCCAACAACGAAAGATCGTCCGAATTCGATGTAATGTTCCTTTTTGACAAAAGGGACAGGATTGACCTTGAACAGGATATCCATTTGTTTCCTCTTTCATAACTTTCTCAGGCTCTTGCTCCGTTGACCCAGGAAAGAGATCATTCGATAAATGAAGAATCTTGACACGTTGCAAGGTTTTCCGGTTTGATGGAGACCAAAGTCCAAAATATCGCACTTTATGAAATCCCAGAGGCAAAACATGTTGAAGGAAACGGCGCATAAACTCTTCCGCCTCCAATGTCATAATCTTCCATTGATTGTCATGGGTATCTTTGTACCAAAAGGAAATCATACCTCCATGAATAGAAATGATCCTCTCATTTGTTATAGCTATGCGATGGATATATCGGGAAAGATACTCTAAAACCTTCTTTCCATTTCCCTGGACTGGCGTGATGTTGACATTCCATTTCTGTTTGATAGATTTATGGGGGATGGTCATGTTCGGATTTTCCTTCTTAATCCCATCGAAAAAAATGCCTTTGAATATTCGAGAGACCGCCCTGATGGGAATAAAGAAGTTTTCCCGAGCTGGAAGCCAGGACTGACCATCAGGCGACACACCGCCGCCCGTTACAAGGCAGTGGACATGAGGATGATAAACAAGATCGCGTCCCCATGTATGAAGCACGGCCAGAACGCCAATTTGACCGCCCACATAGTGAGGGTCTTTTGCCAGTTTGATCAGGGACTCTGCAGCAGATTTCATAAGAAGTCCGTACAAGGCTTTCTGATTTTTTCTAAGGATATCCCGCATTTCATGGGGAAGAGTAAAGACACAATGGAAGTAGGGGACAGGTAAAAGTTCTCCGGATCGTAATTCCAACCATTCTCTCGTCTGCTCCCCATGACATTTGGGACAGTTCCTGTTTTTACAGGAATGATACACATAGTGTTCATGGCCGCAATTATCGCACTGAAGGATATGTCCTCCCATGACTTCCGTACGGCAATGAAGAATGTCATAAAAGGCGCGCTTGTGACTGGGGAGCATGTCCCTACCGTAGGTTTTTATATAATCGTCGCCATAAAGGCGAAAGATGTCGGCCAATTCCGGCATGTTAGAGATTCCATGAGATGCTTTTCATGAGATGGTTGAGCGCGGAATGCAGTTTGGCGGTGGACTTGCTGGTAAGGTGGGCGTATAAAAATGTTGTCTGTGAATTTTTATGCCCCAGGATTTCTTGAATGAGTCTGATATCAACGCCATTTTCCAGAAGATGGGTGGCATAAGAATGACGAAGGGTATGAACAGAGGCGGCTTTCTGAATGCCACTTTGACGAAGGGCGTCTTTAAAAGCCTTCTGGATGGCGGATGGGGAGATGGGATGGACGCGTTTTTGTGAAGGAAAGAGAAAAGGTCGAGGACGGTCAATCCTCCAATACTCACGCAACAGATCGAGCGTCCTCTGGGGAAGAGGGACATACCGATCCTTTCCACCCTTCCCATTACGTACGCAAACTACCATCCGTTTACTGTCAATGTCTGAAATTCGAAGACGGATTCCTTCAGAAATACGAAGACCACAGGAGTAAATCAGCGTTAGACTAATGCGAACGAGCGGAGTTCGAATCAGGGATAATATCTGATGGACTTCACCAGATGAAAGAACTACCGGAAGTTTCCTTCTCTTTTTCGGGCGAACCAGATTCAACAAGCGCCACGGGCGCTGGAGCGTGGATTCATAAAAAAACTTGATGCCACAGAGATAGACCCTGAACGTGCTTGAAGCAACGCCTCTCTCGTTGAGTAGATAGAGAAAAAATTGACGCACCTCTTCCTCGCTTAAATTGTTCGGGGAACGTTTATAGTATCGGGAAAGATTCTTGACGGCATCAACATAACATTGACGAGTCTTCGGGGAAAACCCGCGCAGATTCATGTCTTCGATCATTCTTCTTCTGAGTTCACTCATGGCAAACCTCCTTCTCATTTATTCCACATCCCATAAGGGAAGTTAATGAAAAGGAGGCTATACTCAGATGAAGACGCTGCAAATAAAAGAAGCAACGCCGGGTGACGTTGCTTTGTAAAAATCTACCGCGAAGCGGTTTAGTTCAACAGGATATTATGCCGCTTTTAGTCAGAGACAGGGTTTTTCCCACGATTGTACGCATGGCTGTTCCAATGTTGGCTGGGACATTTGCCATTAATGCGTATAATCTGACAGATACCTGGTTTGTTTCCCGATTAGGCACAAACGCCCTGGCTGCCATGTCTTTTACGTTTCCGGTTGTGATGCTCCTCGGATTTGTCATGCGCGGCTTGGGAACTGGCGCCATGACTGTTGTGGCTCATGCCTTGGGAAGGGGCAAACACAAGACCGCTGCCCGGATCACAACGCATGCGGTCTTTCTGTCTTCCAGTGTGGCATTTTGTCTTATGGTTGCTGGTCTTCTCACGATAAAACCGCTTTTCATGCGGTTGGGGGCAAGAGGCGAGGTGCTTCTCCTTACGCAACAATACATGGGAATCTGGTATTGGGGATTGATTACGCGGGTTTTGCATATCATGTTTGCCGATATTATCATCAGTACGGGCAATACCAGGGCGGTGAGTTTACTGATGGTAATGGGAACTGTGATGAATTGCATCCTTGATCCCATGATGATCTTTGGATTGTGGATTTTCCCAAAGATGGGAATACAGGGCGCCGCCCTGGCAACGGTCATTTCCG
Organism: Candidatus Sumerlaeota bacterium; assembly: GCA_016931135.1. Lineage (GTDB taxonomy): Bacteria > Sumerlaeota > Sumerlaeia > MWCT01 > MWCT01 > JAFGFK01. Next base: position 10,819 of record JAFGFK010000297.1, read on the forward strand.
AGGCATTGGTTCTGGTGGCTGCATTCTTGTTTGTTCATAAAAAATACAAGTTGATCCTTTTTGTCTCGCATACCCGCCGCAGGATCGCCGTATCGTGGCGAAGGATACTTCATATCGGCATACCTGCCATGTTAAGCTCCGTATTGACGCCTGTATCCGCCGCGGTTGTGATCAGGATTGTTGCCGGGTTCGGCAAAGCTGCGGTTGCGGCCATCGGGGTTGCCAGCCGCATCGAGATGTTCGCCTTCATGATTCCCATGACAGTTGGGATGTCTCTTGTTCCGTTCGTAGCTCAGAATTACGGGGCGCGGCGCTTTGACCGGATCAGGGCGGTGCGTAAAGGCGCCATGACATTCGCCCTGATCTTTGGCGGCGTCATTGTGGTGGTTTTTCTGTTCATAGCGCGTCCCCTTGGAAAACTCTTTTCCTCCGATCCCGAAGTGGTCAATATCCTGGTACGATATATTTATGTTACCTGTTTTGGATACGGATTCCTGGAGGTGCATCGTTATGCGGGTTTTTGCATGACAGGCATCCACCGTCCTCTCTCATCCGCATTCTTAAATTTGATCCGCATGATCATACTGATGATCCCCCTGGCGTATTTCGGCGCGAAGATTTTCGGCATATCCGGCATTTTCTGGGGAAGACTTGTTACTGATATTTGCGCCGGTATCATCGGAATTATATGGACGGGAATGATTCTGAAGGAGAAGCCAACAATGTCATCAACTTGAGACAAATATGATTCTTTTCCTGATTTATTGACTACCTGTTTTATTGAACCATAGAAGTTTTAATTTCTTTGTTGAAGATTCCTGTTGATTAGAACACGCCATTCATTATATAAATAAGGTCGAGTTTGTTGAATAGATATTACCATTCCAGGTGCAAAAGAATATGCGCAAAATACGCGTTTATGTTGATACATCAGTCTTTGGCGGAACGCAGGATGAAGAATTTTCCGAGGCGAGTCTCAGGTTCTTCGAAAGAGTATCCAGAGGCGATTTCAGAATCCTTCTTTCCCCGGAAACTTTACGGGAATTATCAAGAGCCCCAGAGCCTGTTAGAGTTGTCTGGCGTCAATTGTCGCTTGAATCTATAGAAGAAGTTCTTATTAACGAAGAAGTCGCAGAACTGGCTCGATCTTATATTAGGGCGAATGTTCTTGGGGCGGCATCTGAAGCAGATTCCCTTCATGTGGCGGCTGCCACATTTGC
>JAFGFK010000298.1 GCA_016931135.1 Candidatus Sumerlaeota bacterium
CATAATCAAGCAGTTTATTCGTATCCTGTGATCCCCATTCCTGAATAATACTCTCCATGAGATTCAATATCGGGCGCGAAACATTATAATCAGAAGTATTTACATGTACAAAATTGTAGAAATCTCTTTCATCATCCAGTTGGAATTTTGGCGGATTAATCCCTCCTCCTCCAAAACAGTTACAAAATTCATGGGATAGGGGCCATAATGCCAGAATTTCCACTCCAGATCCGTCAAGCGGGAGTTATTTAATTGAGCGTATCTCCACTCAAGAAGATAGAGAAGTTTCACAAATTTTACTTTCCCCACATTGAGGTTATGCTTCTTGATTGTATCGATAAGGGCGAAAAATATGTCTTTTATTGTATCCATAAAAATCTATCCTGAAAAATTCAATACAAAATCCTATGTATATTGTGTATTCGTATTTGTCAAGAGCCCCAGTTATAATAAATTTTGATTCTAATCAGGATTGGTTCCTGTTTTCTCCCCTACGATAAGGAGATAGGGAGATCCTGTTAAGGAATACGGTGAATCCTCATAATCTCCGAAAGTTTGAATCACGCGAAACCCCGTCTTTTTAAAAAGAGAAGCGAGTTCGCCCCGGGAGAAAAGATAGAGTTGATACCCCACGCGCGTTTGGCGATCCTCGATGGTGAACGTGGTTTTGTTATGAAGAGTACATTGATCCTCATCGTAATCCCATAATTCATGGATCAGAAAACCATTGCCGCATTGCAGGGTTTGAGGCGAGTTTCTCACCATGGAAAGAACCGGTTTCTTATTGGGAACCTCCAGGAAAAAACGCCCCCCAGGTTTAAGAATGCGGCGAATTTCCCTTAAAATCCCCATATAGGGATCGGGATTACCGGGTGGAAAGTATCCGAAACTGTTGAAAAGGCAGCAAACAGCATCAAAGGATTCTTTGCCAAAGGGCAGGGTTCGCATATCTCCCCTAACCAGGGATAACTTCCGTAGGTGGATTTTGGGGATCAGATTCCGGGCGGATTGGAGGTACTTGAGGGAAATATCCAATCCAAAGGCTTTCATCCCTTTTTTGAGGAAGAAATGCAGATGCTTGCCGAAACCACAGGCAAGATCGAGAAGCGCATCTCCCTTATTCAGATTCAACGCCTCGATGACAAATTCTGTTTCACTCTGGACCTCTTTTGGATCGTAAAGATAAGAGGCGTAGAGTTCAAGATAGGCATCGCCGAAGTAGTCATTTTGCCAGTTCTGATGTGGGGTTTGTCGTTTCATATCTCTTTACCATGAATTAATTTCAAACCAATATGAAACTATTGGTGATGGGGAAATATCAAAAGTCAATCAGTATCTATTCGTGAAGATTATCCTGAAAATTAGTGGTTTCATAAAAAAAATAGGGCGCAATGATACTGGAAGTCTTATGTCTTTTTACTACAAAGCTATACATTTCCTTTTTTATTAAAAATACTAAAATACATCCCTTTATACAAGATATTGATTTTATTAACTGTTTTCCTGATCAAATATTGTATTTTTTTTAAAATTTCACCTTGACGTTCAGGGATAAAAGTCATTTTATTATTTCTTCAAATCAGCTTTGGAAAGACAGGCTTTAAAAAAACGCCCTTCAAGTTATGAATCAATGATACTGATCCTGGATTTTGGTTCACAATACAGCCAGCTCATAGCGCGCAAGATTAGAAGTCTGCGCGTGTATGCAGAGATATTGCCTTTTTACGCCCCCCTGAACGTCATTTTGAAAAAAGCGCCTGGGGGCGTCATATTATCCGGTGGACCTGCATCCGCGCTCCAAACCAAAGCGCCGACAGTCTCAAAAAAATTATTCGACCTTGATATCCCGATCCTGGGTATCTGCTATGGCATGCAGCTGATGGCTTATTTGCTCGATGGGAAAATCACCCGGGGCAATACCAGGGAATATGGCAGATCAGAAATCCGCATCCAATCAGACAGCGCCCTTTTCAAGGGAATCCCTGATGGCAATACGGTTTGGATGAGCCACGGGGACAGCGTGGGAAAGGTTCCGTCCGGTTTCAGGATTCTGGCAGGCTCACACGATTGCCCCGTTACGGCAATGGGACACAAAACAAAGCCCCTTTTCGGCGTTCAATTTCACCCGGAGGTTCATCATACGCAAAACGGCTTGCGGATTCTGAAAAATTTCGCGCAGAATATATGCAGGGAAAAAAGAACTTGGCGCATGAGCGCCTTTGTCGATAAAACCATTGCGGATTTGCGGGAACAGATAAAGGGAAGAAAGGTATTGTGCGGCATCAGCGGGGGCGTGGATTCCACGGTTCTTGCCCTGCTTCTTTACAAGGCGATCGGGAAACGTCTCAAGTGCGTATTCATTGACAACGGGGTACTGCGCAAAAACGAGGCGAACACGATCCTTGCGAGATTCAAACGGATCGGGATTCCGGCGCGATTCATCGATGCATCGAGGCGATTCCTGGAGAAACTGGAAGGAGTTCGCGATCCGGAAAAAAAACGACGGATCATCGGGAAAGAGTTTGTCGATGTTTTTCTCGATCAATTGGGAGAAAAGGACTTTCTTGCTCAAGGCACGCTCTATCCGGACGTGATCGAGAGCGTATCGGTAAAAGGACCTTCCGCCACGATCAAGACCCACCACAACCGGGTGAAGGAGATTCTGAAGCTGGAAAAACAGGGCAGGCTGATCGAACCATTGAAGGAACTGTTCAAGGATGAGGTAAGGGAACTAGGCAGGGAACTCGGGCTCCCGGAGGATGTCCTGAAACGCCAGCCTTTTCCGGGACCCGGATTAGCTGTTCGTATCCTGGGTACGATAACGCCGGAACGGTTAAGAACTCTCAAGGAAGCGGACGCCATCCTCATAGAAGAAATGAAAAATGCCGGATTTTACCACAAAATATGGCAGAGTTTCTGCATCCTGTTGCCTGTTCAATCCGTGGGCGTGATGGGAGATGAGCGAACTTATGAAAACGTCCTTGCGATTCGGGCGGTTCAAAGCGTGGACGGCATGACAGCGGATTGGGTTCCGCTTCCGGCAAGGCTGCTGTCGCGCCTCTCGAACAGGATCATAAACGAAGTGAAAGGGATCAACCGGGTGGCGTATGATATCAGCAGCAAACCGCCCAGCACCATAGAATGGGAATAATCAATGAGAAATGAAAAATATACAATGAAAAATTAAGGTACAATGGATACTAAACTTGTGGAAAGGCGCAATAGGATTGGTTTTGATCTATGAAAGGGATTTATGAAACAAAACTCGAAGGGCTCAAACTTCTGAAACGGGGAAAAGTGCGTGATATTTACGATCTGGATGAACATCTCCTGATCGTGGCGACAGATCGTCTATCCGCTTTTGATTGCGTATTCCCCGATCCGATTCCCATGAAAGGCGCTGTTTTAACCCAGATTTCCAGGTTCTGGTTCGATAAGACAAAGGACATTATCCCGAACCATATTGTATCCTTTGAACCTGTGGATTATCTATCTTCCGCGAAAAAACACGCCGAGATTCTGCGGGGGCGTTCCATGCTGGTCAAAAAGTCGCGCCCCCTCCCCGTGGAATGCGTGGCGCGGGGATATTTGCACGGTTCCTCGTGGAAGGAATACAGGGAACAAGGTTCCATTTCCGGAATCGCCCTTCCTTCCGGAATGCGGCAGAAGGATGTCCTTCCGGAGCCGATTTTCACACCCGCGACAAAAGCGGAATCCGGGCACGACGAAAATATCACATACGATAAGGCGGCAGAAATCCTGGGAAGAGAACTGGCGGAATTCGTCAAAACAGCCTCCCTTAAACTTTATCGTTTCGCGCATTCCCATCTTATCAAACAGGGGATCATACTTGTGGATACGAAATTCGAATTCGGAATATACAAGGATGAGCCTATCCTGATCGATGAGTGCATTACGCCTGATTCTTCGCGGATTTACGAGGCGAAAAGTTACATGCCGGATATGGAATCCGTGAATTACGACAAACAGTATGTAAGGGATTATCTGGAGAGTACGGATTGGGATAAAACGCCTCCGGCGCCTCCCCTTCCACAAGAAATCATTCAGGGAACGACACGAAGATATCTTGAAGCGTATAAAATCATGACAGGAAAGGAATTGAAGATTTGATAGCCAGGATTTATACCAATTTGAAGCGGGATGTATCCGACCCCCAGGGGCTCGCTGTCAAAAACGCGCTCGAAACGCTTTCCTTCAAGGGGATCAACAAAGTTCACGTGGGAAAATATTTCGTGATCGAACTCGATTCCATGAAGAAAAGCGAAGCGGAAAAACTCATGAAAGCTATATGTGAAAAACTCCTCTCCAACCCGGTGATCGAGGATTATACCTTCACGATTGAGAATGGGAATGTTTCAAAGAAAAAGTAGATTGAATGCAGGTTGTGGGTTGTTGGTTGCAGGTGGTAAAAAGAAGGAGGGCGCTCATCCAGCGTATCGAACATCAGAAATCCAACATCGAACATCTGTTATCTTATCCAGGAGTTTAATTGAATGAAATTCGGCGTTGTCATATTTCCCGGTTCCAATTGCGACATGGATTGCGTTCATGTTCTCCGCAATGTTCTGGGGCAGAAAGTTCATGAGTTATGGCACAAGGAACGCGACCTGAAGGGATGTGAATGCATCGTGCTTCCCGGCGGCTTTTCCTACGGCGATTACCTGAGAACAGGGGCGATCGCCCGCTTCTCCCCGATTATGGACAGCGTCTCCAATCATGTTCGGAAGGGCAAACTCGTTATAGGAATCTGCAACGGTTTCCAGATACTGTGCGAAGCGGGACTGCTTCCCGGCGCCCTGATACGAAACCGTTCGCTCCGGTTCATCTGCAAACCGGTTTACCTGAAGTTGGAGAATAATTCCACGCCCTTTACCCGAATATCTCGGAAGGTATTGAAAATCCCCATTGCCCATGGGGAAGGAAATTATTACATCCATGAAGATGGAATGAAGCGATTGAAGGATAACGATCAGATCGTATTTCGATACTGCGGCGAAAAGGGAGATATTTCCCCTGAGTTCAATCCGAATGGCGCCCTGGAAAATATAGCCGGCGTCATTAACAAGAAGAAGAATGTTCTGGGTATGATGCCTCATCCCGAACGCTGCAGCGAGGAGATTCTCGGCAGCTCGGATGGAAGATTGATTTTCGAGTCCATTATAAATTAAACCTTAAAGTAAATGATTCGGGAAAGCGAACCTCTGATGAAGACAAAGAAGACAAAATCTCCCACAAGCGCGGACTCCATAAAGATCACCCCGGAGATCATCGAGTCTCATGGATTGACTGGCGAAGAGTATGAAAAAGTGAAGGAGATACTGGGGCGCGAACCGAATTTCACGGAGCTCGGGATATTTTCCGTTATGTGGAGCGAACATTGTTCCTATAAAAACTCCAGGAAAATGCTCCGAACATTTCCCACGAAAGGGAAATGCGTGGTACAGGGGCCCGGTGAAAATGCGGGCGTGGTGGATATCGGGAACGGATATGCGATCTGTTTCAAGATTGAATCGCACAATCATCCTTCCGCAGTGGAGCCTTACCAGGGCGCGGCAACGGGAATCGGGGGAATCCTTCGGGATATCTTCACCATGGGGGCGCGTCCCATTGCCCTGGTGGATTCGCTCCGTTTCGGAAATCCCCGGCTTCCCCAGAACCGGTACATCGCATCGGGAGTCATATCCGGCATTGCGGATTACGGCAATTGCGTCGGGGTCCCCACAGTGGCGGGGGATGTTTACTTTGCCGATTCCTATAACGGGAATCCCCTGATCAACGTGATGTGCGTCGGCATCATGAAAAAAGAAGATTTGACCCTTGCCTGCGCCCGAAAACAAGGAAGTCTCGTTCTGTACTATGGCAATTCAACGGGCAGGGATGGTATCCATGGCGCCACATTCGCCTCGGAGGAATTGAGCGAGAAATCCGAGGATCGCCGCCCGGCGGTTCAAGTGGGAGACCCCTTCATGGGGAAAAAAATACTGGAAGTCACCCTTGAACTGATACAGAAAAGACTGGTGGAGGCGATCCAGGATATGGGCGCAGC
>JAFGFK010000299.1 GCA_016931135.1 Candidatus Sumerlaeota bacterium
AAAAGATGCGCTTCACGGGAAACAGGGTGGGAAATTCCAGGATAAGAAGAAATAAAATCGCGATTCCATTGATGATCAAATCCGGAAAACGAAAACCATGGAGCGGTCGAAAAATCTCCGGGCAAAAAGGTAAAACGTGATGAGAAAGATCAGGGTCTGAACAGCGGCTTGCATTTTCAAAGTCAAGGGAAGGCTTGCCCCGATCAAAAAACGGAAAATGACATGAAAGTAAGCCTCCAGGCAACCCATATAATTCTGACCGGGAAATAAAACAGGAATCGAGCCCTTCATGATATCGAGACCCGTTATGCCCATATAAGCCTCATCCTGATCGAGCGGGACGCGACCAGTTAGAAAAATAAATCCCTGGATGCCGAGGGCAATGGCAATGAACAGAATGGGAAGAAAATGCTCACGCCCCAAAAGTCTCGATATTTTTCCAGGAATAGAGATTGATGTTTTTCTCTGGAATTGGCTTATCATCTGAACAGTCATTGTCTCTAGTTCTCAAATCATAGAAATATAACTCCGATATATAATACCCTGCGTTCTGTGCGTTCTTTTATGATTCAAATATCCCGTTGAACTTTGTGTTCCTGTCAAATATTATGATATGATAGAGCAATGATGGGCATTAATTCTCTTCAAGAGATTACGGTCGTTCTCTTGGAACCAGAGATAATCCTCCCATGCTAATTCAGTGAAAACTAATTTCATGTTTCAATTAGCTTTCGTTCTTTCGTTTTTCCAGCTTTCGCTTGAGCAATGGATTTTCGTATATGTTCCGCATTAGCCGGGTTAGATAATAAATAAAGAGTTTCTTGCCAAGAGTTATAGTCATCAAAGGACATTAAGACCGCCTTTTCACCCTTATCGCTGCAAATAATAGCCGGTTCGGCATTCGATATTACTTGCTCCATAAGATTATCCAGTTTCCGTTTGGCGTGACTTACAGTCACTGCGTTCATGGCGCTCACCTCTCATTATCTTTTAAATTTCAATGCCAGTTATCAATGAATCATCTTAATAAAGAATATTAAAGAATCCTGGTTCGATGCGTCAAGGATGGATTTGCATATTTCAGCCATAAAAAATCCCATAAAGCGCAATATATCTGTTATGATTTCATTTCAGAGAGCATACTGTGGGATTTTCAGAAGTTCCCCGTTTCGCAGCGCCGACTGGTGCGCCACGATTCCCGCCACTGTCATGTTCAACGCCTGCGCAGCATCCACAAGCGGGGCGCGATCCAGTATAATAGATTCCACGAACTCGTTCATCAGATAACCATGTGATCCGCCATGTCCGCCAGCCTCGACGCCTGCGGGAAGGGGCGGACGCTCGATCAGAGGCGTCTGTTTCCCGTCAATCCCCTGGAACGCGCCGTAAAAGGTCCCTTTTTCCGCCCGGATTCTGCCCATCTCACCGCCGACGCCCGGCGTATCCCAACTGATCGCCATTCGCGCCATACCGCCTTCACTGGTGCGGTAAAGCGCTATCTCAGTTCCGAACGGATTTCCGTAACAATTGTTCCTGGCTTGAAGGTGTGGAGCCGGACTGGGCATGCCCATGCACGAGACTTCCGTGAATGAACCGCCAGTCACGCCCACGTAGTAGGCATTCGCGTGTGTTGGATACCATTGAGGCGGCAGTCCTGTACGCCAATCTCCATGTGAGGCAAGCGGGGCGCCGAAGTAATGCCAATACTCGCCCTCGGCGTAAATCACCCTGCCAAGTTCCCCCTTCCTGTACATTTCGCGCATGCTGTAAAGATCAGCGTGGAAGCAGGACGTTTCAAACATCATGTATTTCCGGCGTGAGATTTTTACTGCATTGAAAAGCGCATCCGCCTCTTCCAGTGATCCAAAGACGGCTGGCACGGCTGAGGCAACGTGCTTCCCGGCTTCGAGAGCGGCAATGGCGAGCCGGGCGTGGCTCGGGGCGTCAGTGGCAATGAAAACGGCTTCCACCTTTTCATCCTGAATGAGTTCCTCGCCCGAAGCATACGTCTTCTGGCATCGACAGGCTTTCGCCAGCGCCGCGCAGTTTTCCGGCGCCATATCAGCAACAGCCTCAATGACAACATTTGGATGATCCTGAAAATAAAAAGCAGCGCCGAATCCGCACACGCCATACCCGATGATGCCAGTACGGATTCTGCGATCGGAAACCGGGCTCCACTTCTTTTCGGCGTCGCTATTAACCGCCTCCTTCTCAAAACCCTGAATCATTTCTGTAAATCTCCTGTTTACGCGATTGTTCTGAAGATTTATCGAAATCAAATATAAACGAGTTTGAAAAAGCGTTCAAAGGCAGAGTCTGATCCAATTTACTTCCTGTGTAAATTAAATTCCTTAACCACAGATCCGTTAACGGCTTTTATCATCCGGATGCGGAGCGCATTCCTATCCGCCTCCAATATCATAAGCGTTGCTTTGTTCAGCTCAGGGCCTCCCCCGATTATTACCGGATAGGGCGGGGTCATCTCCCATTCGCCGCGATTATCCGTGTATTGCGGATCGTGCGTAACTTTCAGGGTTTTTCCCTTTTCCAGGAACTTATATCCATGATCGTGCCCTGCCAAAGCCACATCGATATGCAGGGTGGGCAAAATCGGTTCCCACATTTGGCGCGACGGTTCTGAATTCCAGATATTGTCGTTATAAAGGGGAATGTGACTGAGCATAACATGCCATCTGGAGTTCCCGCTGTCATTGTTTTCAGAAAGGGTCTTGATCCATTCAGCTTCACGTTTACGGTAGGGCTGCATGACATCGTACATCTTCTCGAAGTCCTCACCGGTGTCCAATACCAGAAACCATACGGGACCGGCATGGAGACTGAAATAATACTCTTGTTTTCCAATGGGCGCTGTGGGATCCAGATACGGCAGATCGAAAAGATAGCCAATGTCGTTGGCGAATGATCCGCGATATTCATGATTACCGCGTAAGAACAGCATAGGTTTCTCCCCGGCATTGAGCAGGCGGATGTAATGATCCAGAATCTCGATAGTCCGGTCGGCATGACCCGGATTTTCCCAGCAATCTCCCAGCAGCGCGCTGAAGTCATAATCGTCCGGCTTGCAGTGTTGCATAAGCGCCTCGGCTGTTGGGATTCTGTCATGAAGATCATTCAGGATAATCGCTTTTATAACCTGAGAATTGAATGTGTGAAGGCGATATGTCTTCGTGGAATGCTCCGCATTCTCATGCCTGTATTTAACGAGATACTCATAATCATAATCCGGTTTCAGGTTATCGAGCCTCGTTCGCCATGTTGTCCATGAGGTATCGGGAATAGCCAATGGTTTGGCGGGAAAAGTCTGCATATTGGTTGTGCCGCTTTTCTTCAATTCCACTTTTGCGTTACTGATATTTCTTGCCACAAAACAAATGGTCATGGCATCCCTGGCTGGATTTTGAAGATAAGGGCCAACGAACATTGGCGATTCCGATGACGTCGGCGCGGCAGACTCCACTGCGCCAAGACATAAGATGACTCCCGCTGCGAAGGACCATGTACGCCATTCACTTTTCATATTCTTCCACTCCTTCTTATCTATCAATTCAAAATATCAATTTGAAGAATGATCCTAATTTTTCAGATGCGTCAAGCCTGGATTTTTCATGAGCGAACATGAAACAATGAGTCGGGATTTGGAAGAGCTGGCGAAGCGCTCCATCCGTTGGAACGACAAAACGCGCGAGCGCGTGAAGCGATTCCATAAATGGGCGGGAGTCTGCCGCTAACTCAAAGGTTGCCCTGTATTTTTATACCCCGTGTTCCCTGTGTTCCCCGTGGTTGAATATAATTTTATTGAAAATAAATTTAATCTCAAACGCTCTGCGTATCCGCGGGAAAACGTTTTTTCAAGGATTGATCTGCAAAAAGAAATTAACTGGGATAAAGGGGATGAACGGGATAAGAAAATTTTATGGAATTTCCAACTTTTGTACATTGACTGCGGTTTTCCATACAAAGGCGTCTCCTTCGGGAACGCGCAACTTCAAAGCGGGAATAGTCTTACCGTCTCGAACCCTTATGGAAACGGACATCTTGCCTTTCTTTAGTTCGTATTTAATATCAGCCTGGACAACTCCCGCAGAAGTGCGAATGGACCAATTATTCGCCTCTATGGAAGTGATGGCGCCTATGGGGCGCGGGATGAGACGCGCTTCATCCAGCCGCGCGTCGTCAACGCCCAGGATCAACCGCGCAACCTTCAATGGTTCCGACACATTCACTACATTAAGAAAATAATTCCCCTTCTCGAATGGGTAATTCATCTGTTCGACAAACCACTCGGGATGCGCCCCCTGGTTTGTCACGCGCGCAAGCCAGTCCAACGCCTTGCCTGCCATTGTCAGTCTATCTGAGAGAAGCATGTATTGCAGGGCATAGCCTTGACCATAAGATGGCGAGGCGTTTTTCCCATCGCGGAACGGCGGATCGAACTGGGTCCAGATTCCGATCTCATCAAAATATTTCTTTCGCGGCTCCGTATTATAGAGTTTCTCGAACGTGGCTTCGCAGGATTTGTCGCCCTGCCACTCGGCAGCGTTCAAATCGAATCCCACAGCATCCGACAACATGCACCCAACGCCGTTTATCAATCCCGCGCCCCGATTGACTTCCGCATTGAGTATTTCCGGATCAGGCTGCAAATCAGAAGGTTTAACGCACCAGATCCATTTTCCGTCTTTGGAATCCACCAGGTATTTCAACATATTCCCGGATAATTCAGCAGCCTTATTGCGATACAGTTGCTCCTCCTGCTTGTTGCCCGCCTCTTCCTCAAAATCGGCGCCTGCGATCAAGGCAAGCCGGCACAGGTTGTTCTGAACCACATTGCAGTAACTTCCGGAAATCCAGCAACCAGGACCGAACTCCCCTGTGCCTGCGATCAACGGCGCCTTGTCCAAACGCATACATACGTATTTCAACGGCGAGGTTTCGGCGTGCAGGAAATCATAAATCTTTTTGCGTATCGGATCATCAGCCGGAAGGCGCTGCCAGATGCGGATCATGGCGATGACAATGGCTGCGGTTCCATCCAGTTCGTGACCTGATGACTGCGTCTTTCCAAGTTGTTCCGGGTATGTGTAAAATCCCTCCTCATTCAGCGAAACAAGATCGATCAGCGTCGAAGCGGTCAATTTCGCATGTTCTATGTATCCCCACATTGCCAGTTCCCGCAGAAAAACGCCGACGTCGCGCGTCCACATGGATGCCCAGTGACCTGTGCCGCGCGGGGCGCTATGGAGCGTTCCTGCAGGATAATCGCTCGGAGATCCATCCCGGTAACGACGATCCGGATAAACGTAATTGCGATCCAAAACTCCGGCGAGAGACGCGTTCACCTGGCGGGAGAATGTTTTTGCAACGTCCAGATCCTTGATCGTGGGACCATCGAACGAAAGGCGCCCGGGGTTATCCTGCATTCCCCCTTCCTGGGCGCAAAGACTGAAGTAACCGGCTGCGGCGGCGCCGCAACCAAATGAAAAATATAAAATAGACAATGAAAAATTAAAAATCAAGGTTATGTATTGCATTCTCTATCCTCCCACAGGCATTTTTTCCATTTTCACCCCATGGCAACCAGCAATAATCCAATAAACATGATTGCCACGCCCATTATCTTCGGGATGTGCGGTTGTTCCTTAAGGATTACAATGCCGAAAACCGCGCCCAGGGGGATGCTGAGCTGGCGGAAGCCAACCACATAACTGACATTCTTGGCAAATGCCAATGAAACGAGAACTATGGCATAGGTAATGTGAATCGCCAATCCCGCCAGAATGGCATGTCGCGTCTTTGTTCGAAGGGTTTCGCGCATATCCAGGCGCCCGTTCCTGCGAACTGCAATAAAAAGAAAAAGCCAAAGGGAGACAGCGAGGGCTTCACAGAAGGAGTATAACAATGTAACCTGTGTTGTATTCAGCGATATGTCAGGATTATTCCTGAGCGTTCTTAATGCCTCATCATCTATGATCGAGTAGCCTGAAGTTCCGATTGCAGCAAGCAAAGCCAATCCGCATGTCGCATTCAAATACCTGTTTAAACGAAACTCTCTGAACTTTTGCATAGGGATCAGGAAACATCCCCCTACAACCAGGATGATCCCGAGAACGCATATAAAAGAGACCTGGGCACCGCGCCCCAAAAGAAAAGCGACAACCGATACGACAATGACCGGGGATGATCTGGCGAGGGGATATGCCACTGAAAGTTCGCCTGAGCGATATGCCCCTGCAAGAGAGATGTAATACAGCGCCATGAAAAATCCGGTCGCCACGAGAAACGTCCAGACTTTTACAGAGAAGCCGGGTAAGGCTGTTCTCCCATACATGAAAAGAATAGGAGAAAAAAGCAGAATCCCTGTAAGGCTTGTAATGAGAAAGAACGCAGCTGAAGGATGCTGGCGTTTGCTTGCCAGATTCCATCCCGCATGAATGAATGCGGAAAGCGCGACAAGAATGATGGCGATTAATTGCATATTGAATTGCTTTACATTAATAAAATCTTGGATTACCGTATAAATATATGTATTTTAATTTTTTCAACAAGGAAATTAGTGGATGTATTAAAGGGGCGCACATCAGTTTTCCGAGTGAGTGGTTGGGCTAGGGGGTTAAACTCTATAAAAATCCTTCAAACTATCCTGAGTTTTTTTCTGCAATCGGGGGTCAATCCCTATAAAAATCCAGGTATTTTACGGGAATATTATGCTCAATAATATATACAGCGCTTCCCATCACAACAGATATCCTTATCATTATGATGGATTTTTATAGAGAATGACC
>JAFGFK010000300.1 GCA_016931135.1 Candidatus Sumerlaeota bacterium
ACTTTTATGTTTACATCCTTCAATCTGAATCCAATCCGGGCCGTTTTTATTCTGGTTTCACCGAAAATCTCGATGATAGAATAAAACCAAAGAGAAATCCAAACAATCAAGTGAAACTCTTATATTGATATATAATGATTTTTTCATGTTTCCCTCCTCGAATTATTGATTGACACATATAAGTTTTCCAAATTAGATAAGATTGCTTTTTCGTAAGGAATCATATCTATCATAAAACGGGTTGATAATAAGGATTCAAAATATCTTTAAAATCGGGAATTCTGAATGGAATTGAGTATCATCATACCTACGCTGAACGAAGCGGAGAATGTGCGGATTCTGCTCCCGAAAATCCATCGAGTCGTTTCCGGATTTATCCATAACGGGGGATATGAAATCCTCCTGGTTGACGCCGGTTCTTCGGATGATATCGGGGAAGTAGTAAAAGAACTCGGCGCAAAAATCCTCCATGTTTCGAGAGGATACGGATTGGCGCTCGGGAAGGGATTCGAGGAGGCGCGGGGAAAATACATCATAACCATGGATGCGGACCTTTCTCATAATCCGCATATCATCCCCCAGCTGTATTCCCACCGCCATGAGGCGGAATTGATCATTGCCTCCCGGTATGTGAAGTCCGGATATTCCAGCGCGGACTGGTTCCGGACGTTTCTCAGCCATACCTTGAACTGGATCTACGGTTTGGCGTTGGATTTGAATATCCGTGACATGTCGAGCGGTTTTCGCCTGTACCACCGGAGGATTTTCGATGAAATAAAGCCGGAGAAGAAGAACTTTGTGGCGTTGCTGGAGATTCTATTAAAGGCGCATCTGGCGGGATTCCGCATCAGGGAGATTCCTTTTCATTATTATCCGCGTAAACACGGCGGATCCAAGGCGAGAATTCTCAAGTTCGGAATGGAATACCTGGGATTTTTATGGGAGGGGTGGAAACTGAGAAATTCTGTGGATTGCGCGGATTATGAAGACCGCGTCTTTTCGAGCCGCAATTCCCTCCAGGGAATATGGCACAGGAAACGTTACAAGGAAATCGTTTCACTTGTATGGGATAAGGAAAAAATACTGGATGTGGGATGCGGATCGAGCCAGATACTGGATGGGCTTCCCCAGGCGGATGGGTGCGATGTGCGGTTAAACAAGCTGCGATACAAAAGGTCTCCCTCCCGTTTTCTGGTACGGTGTGATGCCCAAAATCTCCCTTTCCGCCCCGATTGTTACGATGCCGTGATCTGTTCGGATGTGATTGAACATCTGCGCCATGATTCGCCCATACTCGACGAGATTATCAGGATCGTGAAGCCGGGGGGAAGGATCGTGATATCATCGCTGGATTACGATTTTGGGAGTGGACTTTTCATCAAAGGATACAAAATCCTTCACCCCTACGGATACGGGGCAAGACATGTCACTCCTTACAACCTGAAATCCCTGTGCGAAATCATGAAGAAGAAGGGCTGTGAATACATCAGGCATCACCATATTTTCGGACTCGAGATGATAGTCTGTTTTCAGAAAAAAAACGCGCCAGTTCATCCCGCGGGAACATCGGAAGAGGATTGATCCCGTCTCTTCTCACAAGATTGAGTCCCTTGCTGTGGGGGAGCGCTTTTCCAATAATGGCGGATTTGATACGCGCCGATTTGAGGGCGCGCGCCATTTTTTCCGCATCCCGAGCCTCACATGCGATCAGAAGAGATCCGGAGGAAATGAGCCCGAGCGGATCGATTCCAAGTTGCTGGCAGATAAGATCGGTTTCCCTGAACAAAAAAAGGGCGTCTTCCTCTATACTCAATCCTACCTGTGAGGCGTCCGCCAATTCTTTCAAGGCGGTCGCCACTCCCCCTTCCGTGGGATCATGCATGGCTGTTACTTTTCCAGCCCGGAGGGCAATTCGGGCATCCTTCACAACGCTGATGCCGGGATTGAATAAAAAGCGTTTTGCCCGTTCGAGTAGGATTGGAGGAAATTTTTTCATAAGGCGCTGATGACATTCCCTTGCCAGGATTGCCGTACCTTCGATGGCGAGCCCCTTTGTCAGAATCAGGGCGTCTCCGGGTTTTGCTCCCGCAGAAGTCACGAGTTTGTTCTTTTCCACCTCGCCGATCATGGTTCCGCAGATCACGGGCTCTTTTACGGAAGGGGTGATCTCAGTGTGGCCTCCGCAAAGGGTGACGTTCATTTTCCGGCACGCCTTTTTCAGATCGTCGAAAATGGATCGGACAATATCCCGGGATCCGTTTCCCTCTGGTAAAAGGAGATCCGCCAGAAACCATCGGGGAGAACCTCCCATGACAGCAATATCGTTGGCATTGATGCAAACCGCATACCATCCTATATTTTCCGTGGTAAAGGTTATGGGGTCGGTTGTAACGAGGAGAAAGCGATCGCCTTCATCGATAACAGAGGCATCCACGCCAGCCTTGGGACCAATGACAACGCGCGGATCCTTCGAAGGAAAGGTTTTCAGAAAATGAAACAGGACATCGGGCGGGAGTTTTCCCGATTCGAACAATCGAGTTTTCTCTTTCCGCATCCTTTTCTCCTTATCAAAAAGCCACGGAATTGAATTTCCCGTTCCAACATTTCTTGTTGCTTTCATCTCATATCATTTGATATCATTCAATAACAAAATCAGAAAGGCGTTGAGGATCATGTTACGAAAAATTTATGAACTCGTTTTTCTTCTAATTTTGATTTCAGGAACTGTTCATGCCGTACCATTGAACAAACCAAAACCTGAGGAGCCTCCCCAGCGGGATTATTTTCGCGAGGCAAGGTTGAAAGAGCGGGAGGAATCCGCGGAAAAAGAGACGCCTTTGGAAATCTCCGGAACGATCTCGCCAGGGCAATGCCATTCAACCGCATTCATAAACAACATTCAGACCATTGATCTCCCTCTGAATGAATGGACAAGCAATGTGGCTTTGGAGTTTCCTCCTCCCCGATTCAGCCGGAACGAGTCCCATCACCTGGAAACGAAACCGAATCTCACGGAGCCCAACTGGTGTTATGGATTCTGGTCCAGCCCGAATTTCACTATTTCAAAACCGAAAGAGATCAACAATGCAAACTCTTTAACTGCATACGTGGAATATTCTTATACGGCTGTAGGAGGCGGGGTAAGAATTCCATCTATTCGGGCGCGTTTCAACCGTGCGGATTTTCGCGATGCGGCTGTATATCTTTATGATGGACGCAATCTCGATCCCGATGGGGGAACCGGCGTGATCACGTGCAAATTCGACACAAACTCTCTTTCATCCGATCAATTGTATTTTTTATCGGTTGATTTCATTTCGTTCGATGCGCCGGTTGATCCCAATTACGCATTTACCATTACAAAGGCTTATGTGGTAATCGAGGAATACCCCGCGCCGCCGGAATTCATAATCGACGGATTATGGGTGGAAGACGATTATGACGTCAAGGCGTGGATCAACGGCTACAGAATCGAACTCATGACATGGTGTTACGATGCGGCGTATAATGATGAGATTGCAGTCATGATCAAGATAATAAGCGAATACTGGGGAGAATATGACGTTTACGTATGGGCGGATGACAAGTTGACGCTTCTCAATTCAACGGACACCTATCAGGTAGCTGCAGCGGGGCGGTGGGCGTGCTATTTGGAACAGGATGGGGATGTCAAGGCGTGGAATCCGTTTACCGATGAATTTCTGACCATTACGGATGAAGCGTATCGGATATCGAGCGGAGGGGGAGGCTCCCTTATGATCTGGGATTGGGATGACGAGCTTTTCGTATGGATTCCCGGAATAGGACTGCATAACGTTGACGATTACGATATCTGGTTTTTGTGCGATACCACGAGCGCAACGGTTTACTGAATCAATCAACAATAAACAGTTATCCAGCGATTAAGTCAAACATTGAGGGTTGTAAATCAACTTTTTTTGATATCTTTTCACATGATGGGGTGAAATTCATAATAAGAGCCTCCATCATCGAATTACGGTTATCCTCTTTCCCTCCCACATGATAGAAATGTTCTTTTGTTATTATATTAAACGATGACCACAGAGAATCAAGATATTCATTTTTTCTGTATCTATTGCTGTGCCAGGTTGATAAAATGAAACGAGCCTTTGTATTAGATAGACATCGGAAAAGACGCCTTTCATCATCTTCGTTCCATGAGTTGAAATAATCCACGTGCCTGCCTATGTAAGGTGGATCACAATAGATAAAATCATCTTCCGAAGCGATGGAAATGGTTGCTTCAAAATCTTGATTGATAAATTTCCAGTCAAAGTAATTAAGAAGTTCCTCAAAACGGGCAATCTGGTTAACTATCTTCGTTATATATGCTCCTGAAAATCTTTGAGGTTTTCTGCAAAAAGGCACATTGAATCCACCTTTTTTATTAAAGCGGATCATCCCATTGAAACAGCTTCGGGATAGAAAGAGAAAATCAAGAGGATTTCCATCTTTATTAAAGCGATTTCGAACATCGTAATAATGACTCACTCCCTTTTGAAGTAATATTTGTCCTTCCTTCTCCAGGAACGCTCTAGCCAAGACTGGAGTAATCATCTTGTTCTTGATTGCATTATAGAATGCAATAATATGAGGATTTATATCTGAAAATAAGGCTTTGCTGTGTTTAGCATTCATCCCAACAACTCCTGAACCCATAAAAGGCTCAATCCATAACCCATGTTCCGCGATAAAAACATTAGACAATATAAGGGGAACTATCTTGGTCTTAATGCCCTGGCATTTAATTGGTGGAATCAGTATCTTATCCATCATGGGAGCCTCCATACCTATTGTTTGAACGAATACAAGGATTTGCCAGATTAGGATCCTTACCTTTGAATTCCAAGAACTCCGCTAACTTCGTTATTTTCTTCCTCATCACCATGTCAATATCAACAAATTCAAGGCGTTTTCTCATCATTTTTAAGACTTTTTTCACCCTTTGACAGCGCCGGCGGTGAGACCGCTGATGAATTCCTTTTGCAGGATGAAGAAAAGGATCATCACGGGCAATACGGATAATACCGTTCCCGCCATCACGGTTCCATACTCCCGGGAATAAAAGCCAACCATCTGGTTCAATGCAATAGGAAGGGTAGCCAGTTCCCTTGTATGCAGGATAATCTGAGGCCATAAAAAACTGTTCCATG
>JAFGFK010000301.1 GCA_016931135.1 Candidatus Sumerlaeota bacterium
TAGTGGGGGCGGAACGGCTTTCCGCCCCTAGGTAGATTATTAGGTTCTTTTGGAAAACGTTAAAGACGAATAAAAACAGCTGGTTGTCATTGTTATTTTATTCCCCGTACTCTCCGTGCGCCCCGTAGTAAAAAATCTCTTAAATCTTATCCCGTTTATCTCCTTTATCCCAGTTATATTCTCTGTAAAATCTCATAAGGAATTTTTTGCGGATTTGAGGGTGTTTGAGAGAAGCATGGCAATGGTCATGGGTCCCACGCCTCCGGGAACCGGCGTGATCGCCCCGGCCACTTCCTTTACCGCGTCATAATCCACATCGCCGCATAATCGCGTTCCGGATTTTTTCGTGGCGTCCGGTATCCGGTTCATCCCAACGTCAATGACAACGGCGCCCGGTTTGATCATGTCCGCTTTCACGAATTGCGCCTTCCCCATGGCGGCGATCACGATATCTCCCAGGCGAATCACATCAGCGATATTTCTTGTTCTTGAGTGGCATACGGTTACCGTCGCGTCGGCGCCGGCGGCTTTCTGCATCATCATGATCGCCATGGGTTTTCCCACAATGTTGGAACGTCCGATCACCACAACGTGTTTCCCCGATGTTTCGACGCCGTTCCGAACAAGGAGGGTTTGAATTCCAAGAGGCGTGCAGGGGAGAAAACTTTTTTCCTTGCCTATCACCATTCTGCCTACGTTCACCGGATGAAAACCATCCACGTCTTTCTCAGGAGATACGGAAAGGAGTAGTTCATTTTCGTTGATATGATCCGGAAGGGGGAGTTGAACCAGGATGCCGTGGATTCTGGAATCTGAATTCAACCTATGGATATGATCCAGCAGTTCAACCTGGTTTGTGGAGGCGGGAAGCGTCAATGTTTCGGAGTGTAAACCCGCCTGATCGCAGGCTTCCGCCTTTTTGGAAACATAGATTCTGGAAGCCGGATTGTCGCCTGCTAAAATCGCAGCCAATCCGGGAACAATCCCATGTTTTTCCTTCAGAAGCATGACTTCTGATTTGATTTCATCCCGGATAGTTTCCGATAGAGCCTTTCCATCGAGAATCCTTGCGCTCATGATGATTCCTCCCGTTTTTCTTTTATGTCTTTCATTCAGAACAAACCTTTGATCTTTCCTTTTTCATCTATATCCACCTGGGTTCCTGCGGGAACGGTCGGCAATCCCGGCATGGTCATGATATCGCCGAGAAGCGCGTAGAGGTAACCCGCGCCGGCGGCAGCCTCGACGTTCTGCACCGGGGTTTCGAAATCCTCTGGCTTGTTTTTCCATTCCGGATTATGGGAAAGCGAGAGATGGGTTTTTGCCATGCACACGGGGAAGTTCTGAAAACCGAGTTGCGTGAATTTGTCGATCTGCTTTTCGGAAAGGGGAGTGAAGATGCAGCGGGATGCGCCGTAGATCTTGCGCGCGATCGTTTCGATTTTGTCTTTTATGGGGAGTTCCTGATTGTAAAGAGGCGTGAATTGCGATGAATTCCTGGCTGCATCGCTGATGGCGGCAGCCATTTCAAGGGCGCCTTCGCCGCCTTTGGCAAACGCATCGCTAACGACCGCCGCATGGGCGCCAGCATTTCGCGCAGCCTCCAGTACGATATTGATCTCGGTTTCCGTATCGGTTTCAAATCTGTTCAGCGCCACGACAACGGGGATTTTGTAAATCAGGATGTTTTCGATCTGTTTTTCCAGGTTGGATAGGCCTTTTCCGAGGTCTCTGGCATTTTCCTTTAAAAGTCCCGGGGGCAGCGGTTTTCCTGGTTTTACCACGTATAAACCTCCATGCATTTTCAGGGCGCGGACGCTGCACACAAGGAGCGCGGCATCGGGCTTCAATCCGCTGTAATGACATTTGATGTTCACGAATTTTTCCGCTCCCATGTCAGCGCCGAATCCGCTTTCCGTAACTACGTATTCTGCGCATTTCAGGGCGATTTTATCCGCCAGGATAGAGGAGTTGCCTGTGGAGATGTTCCCGAAGGGCCCTGTGTGAACGAAACACGGGGTATGCTCCAGTGTCTGAATCAGGTTTGGGTGAATGGCGTCTTTGAGAAGGGCGGTCATGGCGCCGGCGCATTGCAGATCGCCCGCTGTAACGGGTTTTCCATCGAAGGTATAGCCTATGAGAATGCGGGAGAGCCTTTCGCGGAGGTCTTTCAAGCCATTGGTCAGGGAAAGGATCGTCATGACTTCGGATGCGGCGGTGATGTCGAAGCCCGTTTCGCGGGGGACTCCGCCTGTTTTGCCCCCCAAGCCAGTGATGATCTGCCTCAGGGCGCGGTCGGAGATGTCCAGGGCTCTTTTCCATGACACGCTGCGCGGATCGATATTCAGAGGGTTTTTGTGATGGATCGAGTTGTCGATAAAGGAGGCGAGGAGGTTGTGAGCGGAAGTGACGGCGTGGAAATCTCCCGTGAAATGGAGATTGAAGTCTTCCATGGGCAGGACCTGGGAATAGCCTCCCCCCGCTGCGCCTCCCTTGATTCCGAAGGTGGGTCCCATGCTGGGCTGTCGTATGCAGCACACCGCAGTTTTGCCGAGTTTGTTGAGTCCCATGGAGAGACCTATCGTATTGACCGTTTTCCCCTCCCCAAGCGGGGTGGGGGTGATGCAGGTTACCAGAATATATTTACCATTCGGTTTATCGATGAATCGGTCAAGGATGTCCAGAGGGATTTTTGCCATGAATTTTCCATAAAGATGAAGAGCCTCCTCGGGAATGGCGAGTTTCCCGGCAATCTCCTGAATGGGAAGAGGGGTTGCCCTCTGGACGATTTCAAGATCGGAAAGATGTTTTTTCTTCACTCTCCGTTCATTCCTTTCTGTTTTTCATTCAGAGTATCAGAATTTCCACGGTCTATAATGACTTCGACGTAATCGAGGATGCCGCACAAGGGAACCTGGGGTTTCCGGACTTTGACGCGAATGCGTTCCAGTTTCGGGTAATGGTTCAGGATTTCGTCAACAATATCTTCAGCCAGCGCCTCGAGGAGATTGTATTTTTTTCGTTTGGTGACTTCGCTGATGATTTCATACACCTTTTCGTAATTGATGGTATCCCGGATATTATCGCTGGCGCCGGCAGGTCTGAGGTCGAGGAAGAGTTCGACATCGAGGTAGAATCTCTGCCCCACCTGCTTTTCCGCGCTGGTTGTGCCGTGGAAGGCGTAGAATCCCATATTGGCGAGTTTGATGCAGTCAATCTCCCTTATCATGACTCGGTTCCTCCGTGATCTGTGATATGAGTATTCTGATATTTTTCAAGAACCTGTTCCGGTCGCCTTCGGAGAAAGGTTTTGATTTCGGTCCTTTCTGCGTTCTTCTCCGTTCCTTTTTCAGGAGGTGGCGGAATTCCATCAGGTGGTTCATGTCGCGTTCCCGGTAGATTTTTCCCCTTGGGGATATGACTGCAGCCTTTTTCCCGAGGAGCATGCAGGCTGCTCCCGCGTCCTGTGTCACGACAATATCCCCCGGTTTTGCGTGATTGACGATGGCAAGGTCTGCCGCCTCGGGGGCATTGTCCACTGTGATGATCTTCATGCCCCTTTCCCGGGAATATTCATGGCAGAAATTGGATATGAGAAAAACTTCCCCCTGTTCCGATTCGCACACATCGAGGATTTCCGGTATCACGGGGCAGGAATCCCCATCAATGAACAGGCGGAACCGCGGGGCTTTTCTGTTGTAAGGATGCTCTTTGTTGGTTGGCATTTCGTATATTTTGCAGATAGTTCTGATACTGCAGGTTTTGCTCCTTGGTCAGGTTCTTGAATTTCACTTCCAATCCGTAAAGGGGGCTATCCTTTTCATCATAGGCATAGATGCGTTCAATATCCACATTGCAATTCCATGTGGTTTGATCGTTAGGGAGGCGGAACGCCATGGGCAGATTGGCAAACAATGTTAAATCCGGGATTGCTTCTCCATGAGGAATGCGTATATGGAGTCCCGCGTCATGGATTTCATAAAGAAACGCCTTGTTGGTTTTGTAATTTTTCCCGATGGCAAAGGCGAAAGGGGCGTTCCATCGGATACGCTTCACCTTGTCCGCTTCGAGGATTTCCTTCCTTTGAAAACCGAATGCAGCCATTTTTTTCTCTCCTTCTCAAAGACATTATATGTTCAAGAAATCATTTCATCCAACAGAAAATCAGATATCACAGGTTTCCCTTGATTTCCTTTTCCAGGCGGTTGAAAAACCGCAGCATGTACCTGTGCCTTGAATCCGCCATTTTCTTTGCGGAAACGGTGAAAAGTTTTTCCTTGCTTCCTCCTCCAGCAGGGGATAAAAAATGCCGCCTTTTTTCGTCATTCCGTTCCCAAACTTCAGAAATCACTTTAAATGGGGTGGGAATTCCTCCCCTTTGAAAAGATCGTCGTAAGACTCTCGTTTCTTGATGATGAAAAAGCGGTTTCCCTTTACCAGAATTTCCGGCGGCCTTCGCCGCGTGTTGTAATTGGACGCCATGACATACCCGTAGGCGCCGGCGTCGCATATCGCCAACAAATCACCGGCTTTGACTTGCGGAAGGCGGCGTTCCTTGCCGAAAAAGTCTGCGGATTCGCATATAGGACCGACAATGTCCATCTCGATTTTCTTTCTTGAACTTGTTTCCTTTACCGGAATGATCCGGTGATAAGCCTTGTATAACGAGGGGCGGATCAGATCGCTCATTCCGGCGTCCACTATGGCGAACTGTTTTTGATCGCCTGATTTGACGTAGTTGATGGATGTGATGAGCATCCCCGCGGGAGCGACGATGAATCGTCCGGGCTCCAGTATGACGCGGCATCCGGTTTTCTTCAAAATCGGAATGATTTTCCGGGAAAGATTCTCGACATTCATCGGCTTCTCATGATCCATATAACCGATGCCGAATCCGCCGCCTATGTTGATCGTTCTGATTTCAACGCCTTCGGAACGCAGGGTTCCGAGAAGAGACGCCAGGCGTTTCGCTCCACTGACATGGGCGCTTGTATCCAGAATCTGGGAACCGACATGGACATGCAAACCGACGAACTCGATATTGGGAAGGCGCGCTATGCGGGATATGATCGCCGGGGCGCTTTTATAGGAAACGCCGAACTTGTTTTCCTTTTTTCCCGTTGTGATGTATTCATGGGTATGGGCTTCCACATCCGGATTGATGCGCATCGCCGCCCGGACAGTCGATCGCGCGTTTTGGGCAACCTTGGATAGAATTTCCGCCTCAGCCTCGCTCTCCAGGTTGACCATCATGATTTTGCTTTTCACCGCAAGGGTCAATTCTTCAATAGATTTTCCCACCCCGGCGTAGATGATCTTTTCGGGAAGCCCGCCTGCCTTGAGCACCCTTATCAGTTCCCCTCCGGAAACGATATCAAAACCGCTGCCCTCATGGGCAAAAAGACGCAGGATGCTCAGGTTCGAATTTGCCTTCACGGAATAGGCTATGACAGGGTTCAGGGAGGCAAACGCATTTTTGATCCGGCGAAAATTCCGGAGAAGCGTTTCCTGGCTGTAAACATAGAAGGGAGTTCCGACTTCGCTTGCAATCTCGGAGAGTTTGACCTTCTCGCATGTCAATTCGCCGTTTTTATAGATGAACATGAAATCATCCGTCCTTTAAATTGATTTTTCGAACTGAATGATTCAAGAGATTACGGATATCATACGAGGATGCAAGTATTTCTTTATGAAAAATGGGATTTTCTGATTGGAATAAATCACAATCAGGTCATGATCGCCCCTCTTTGCCCTCGTAACGCTTCAAATCCGCTTCCACCATCAACCGGACGAGATCTTCGAACGGCACCTTTGGCTTCCATCCGAGCTTCTTCCTGGCTTTGGATGGATCCCCGATAAGCAAATCAACCTCGGCAGGACGAACGTATCGCTCGTCCACCCGGACATATTGCTCCCAATCCAGATCGAGGATGTCAAAGGCTGTCTGAACCAGCTGCTTTACGGAATGAGTCGCCCCCGTGGCGATGACATAGTCATCCGGCGTCTCCTGTTGCAGCATGAGCCACATGGCTTCCACATAATCGCCTGCGAATCCCCAGTCGCGTTTTGCCTCCAGATTTCCCAGGCGGAGTTCGCTCGCCATCCCTTTTTTTATCCGAACGGCGGTATCCGTGATTTTTCTCGTGACAAATTCAAGACCGCGTCGGGGCGATTCATGATTGAAAAGAATTCCGGAACAGGCGAACATATTGTAACTTTCACGGTAATTGACCGTGATCCAATGCCCATAAACCTTGGACGCTCCATAAGGACTTCGAGGGTAAAAGGGCGTGGTTTCCCGTTGAGGAACCTCGCGAACCTTCCCGAACATCTCGCTGGTGGAGGCCTGATAAAACCGTATGGCTGGATTGACCGTGCGGATCGCTTCGAGGAGCCGCGTAACGCCCAGGGCGGTAATTTCCCCGGTGAGCAAAGGTTGATTCCAGGAAGTCGGGACAAAGGATTGCGCAGCCAGGTTGAATACCTCATCGGGTCTGGCTTGTTGCAGGATGTTTTGAAGGGAATTCTGATCGAGCAAGTCACCCTGGATCAACGTAATATCATTGGCAATATGTTCAATGCGTTCGAAATTGACAGTGCTGGTTCGTCTGTGCATCCCCCATACGGCGTATCCCTTATTCAGGAGTAATTCCGCGAGATAAGAGCCATCCTGTCCCGTGATACCGGTTATAAGAGCAGTTTTCAAAATATGCGACTCCTTTTCTGAAAAAATGTGTTTCTTTATGGGGATTATGCGATGTTAAATGCAAGAAATATCGTAACATTTCATCTCTTTGAAACGCTATGGCATTGTCTCATGGGATCAAACCCTGTAAAAATCCTGTAACTGATGCGCGCCCTAATGATGTATAGCGTTCATTAATACCTTGACGCTCCTTCCCTTCTTTTCATAAATATAAACTCAATGAATGGCGTGAAGAAAATACAGGGGTCGATTTTTTTCCGTTTGATGCGGTTTTTCCCCCCCTTGATTTTGTTGTGTTCCGCGTGCCATCATCGCGCCGGCATTCCGGATCAACCAGTGAACAGGATACTTGTAGTGGATTCGGAAGTGACGGAGGAGATCAAGACCCAAACCAGGGAAGTGAAGGGCTGGTGGTTCGGGGCGAGGGATATTTACCGGAATCCGAATTCGGGTGAGATTTTTTCCGACATCCTGGCAAAACGACTTGCTTCAGATACAGGAAGCCTGGAGGCGTATCCCCGTACGGATTTCCGATATTACAAGGCGAATAAAAAAGACCGGTTGAAGAAAGCCTTCCCCCATCTTGGGGACAAGGCGATCGAGGTTGTCTTTTCCAGAATTTCCTACTGCGATTTCGCAAGGGACCTTGATATCGACAAGGTGATCGTCGCCCGGCTCAATCGGTGTTATTCCACCCATAACCGCACATTTCATTTCTGGACCAGCGTCATCGAGATCGAGGTCAGTATCCTGGACGCCCGGACAAAACAAGCGGAATGGACTTCTCACATCTATTCAAGGAAATTTTTTCAATCCTCCTATAGCGCGATGGAAAAGGTCGCTCGGGAAATAATTCATGATTTGAAAAAGGAATATTTATACAGAAAAAAGGAATGGATTACTGAAAGTGGATGAAAAAGGTTTGACTCCCAGGCAGATTGTGGAACGGCTGAACCAGTTCATAATAGGACAGGATCGGGCAAAGAAACTTGTGGCGATCGCCCTACGCAACCGCGCAAGAAGGCGTTGTCTTTCGGATGACCTCAAGGAGGAAGTTTTTCCCAAAAATATCATCATGATAGGACCTACGGGGGTGGGGAAGACGGAAATCGCCCGGCGACTTTCAAAACTGGCTCAGGCGCCTTTTGTAAAAGTAGAAGCGACCAAGTACACAGAAGTGGGTTATGTGGGGCGGGATGTCGAAAGCATGATTCGCGATCTGACCGAGGTCGCCGTGAATATGGTCCGAGACGAAAAAACCACGGAAATCCGCAACCGGGCGGAAGAAAGAGCCCATGAAAGACTGATGGACCTGGTTCTCCCTCCTCCTCCCAATCTCAACCGTTCGATTCGCGAAAAAGACAAAGGAACGGAAGTGGTCTATGATTTTGGCGATCTTTCCCAGGAGGAAAAAAACCGGCAGGAAAGGTGGCTCAAAAGCCGACAGAAACTCGAACAGAAATTGAACGAAGGAAAAATGGAAGACCGGGAGGTGGAACTCGACGTTCAGGCGCAATCCGGACCCATGGTCGAAATTTTCACCAGCGGGGGCGCAGGACTCGAGGAGATGGGAATCGATGTCAGGGGACTCTTCGAAAAAATGGTTCCCAAAAAAAACAAACGCATCAAAACAACGATTCGGGAAGCGCGGGATATCCTTGTCAATGAGGAAATCGAAAAAATGCTCGAGATGGACAAGGTGATCAAGGAAGCCCTGAACCGCGTTCAGGAGTCGGGCATTGTTTTCATTGATGAGCTCGACAAGGTGGCGGGAAGGAGTTCCACAGGGCATGGACCCGATGTTTCCCGGGAAGGAGTGCAAAGAGACCTGCTTCCTATTGTGGAAGGTTCCCAGGTTTTCACCAAATACGGCATGGTATCCACCGACCACATTCTATTTATTGCAGCCGGCGCTTTCCATCAAACCAAGCCATCGGATTTGATCCCGGAACTCCAGGGACGTTTTCCCCTTCGTGTGGAACTGAACGATCTGGGCGTTGAGGAATACCGGCGCATTCTGACCGAACCTCAGAATGCCCTCACAAAACAATATACCTCCCTTCTATCCACGGAAGGCGTCAGGATTGTCTTCGAACCGGATGGGGTGGACGAAATCGCCCAATCCGCTTATGAGGTCAATCAACGTACAGAAAACATCGGGGCGCGGCGTTTGTACACCGTGATGGAAAAGATACTCGA
>JAFGFK010000302.1 GCA_016931135.1 Candidatus Sumerlaeota bacterium
ATCGCGCCTTTTTTATCGGGCGGCGTTTCCCTCGCAGGCGCTGGTATTTTTATGTCCTTATATATCCGGAAAACCCATACAGCCTTCTGGGGCGCCCTGACATCGACTGCGTTCATCATGATCCTGTGGCAGTTCATGATCAAGATCGGTTTTTCCATTTTCGGGATGGGCGCCATCCTTTACGGTGATGGATTTCAAATATATGGCTATATCATCAACATGGCATTGCCTCTTCTTCTATGGGGCGTATTGGCGTATATATTGGCGCGGCGAAGATTTCTCTCCCTGGAGGTTTGAAACCCATGTTCTGGAATCTTGTCAAAAAAGAGATGCGGCTTCAACGGAGCAATATTTATTTTGCCGCGGCCGTATTTTTTATCTGGAGCCTTGGTTTCCTGATCGTCTTTCTGGGGGATCGCCCCCTGGGTTCCAAAACAATCACAACAGGGACTCTGGCTCAAATCATCCATTACATTTTCACGCTGCCATGTCTGATAGTAATCTTTCCTGTTATGACAGGGGCGACAAGCGTTGCGCAGGAACGCAAACTCGGAACCTTCGATTGGCAAACAACGCTTCCTTCATCTCGAAGGATGCGATTTACAGCGAAATTTGGCGTTCCGCTCTTTCTTTCCCTGATTATGGGGGGAATGCTTATGGGGATCATGGATTATCTCTTGGTTTGGAATCTTCGAACGCACAATATATTATGGTCTTTGGGGAAAAGGGATTTCACGCCTCTCCCCTTCCGGATTAAAGGTTTATACCCGGGAATCTTTGCCCTTCTTCTTTGCGCCGCGGGAATCTATATATCTTCGATCTGTAAAGATCCTTATAAAGCCCTTATATCCGTTTTTGGCTTCCTTGCATTGACCATTTTTACTCAAAGGCTGATCGATCCGGCGGGAATGCTTTCCCTCCTGGGGGAAACGTTTCCCGATCAATATGTTCACCCCTTGATCCACTACTCCAGGTTTCTTTTTCTAAGCTTTTTTCTGATCTGGTTGGGATTTTGTAATTTCCATCCGCAACTCCGGAAAATAAAGACATTCCTCTTCCAGGTTTTGCTCTGGATTCTCCTGATCAATATAACCGGTTATATCACGCTCGTATGGGAATTCAATCCCGGATTTTCATCAGAACCGGAAACAACCTCAATGCCGGGTTTCTCCAAGCTGCTCGAATTGAAAAACGCCCATGACCATTTTTCATGCCAAATCCTATGCATCCCGAACTCCTCCAGAATTGTGACATCCATATTCATGGAAAAGGACAAACCCTATTTCCTCGAACATCGGAACGACTGGTCTTCTGGTTACATCATGGAAATCTCTATCGATACGGGAAGAAAAAGGTTCATTCCCGGATTATTCGGATACATCACGGAGATTTCTCCGGAAGGAAAATACTACGCTGTGGAACAATCCATTACAAAGGCGTCTTATAATGTAACCCCTTCCGGATTTGTCATACCATCCGGAATATATGATAAATTGGGAAAGATATTCGGTTATTCTACCGCCGCCCCCTTTTTCTGGCAAAGATCTTTTTATCATTATAAGCGTAGGGAAAGAATGGTTATAAAAACAACGAGCAGGGATATTTCCCCGGAAAAAAGGGGGAAGATTATAAGCGCGGATGGTTCGACAAGTTATAAAATTCAAGAAGGGAACAATGTCGCCATCCTGATTCATCATTCTGAGATCGGTATAAATGGCGACCTGATGTTTACGCAAAAGTTCGCGCCTAATAAACACATATCCCTTTCTCCGGATGAAAGATATCTTCTTTATATTACCATTCCTTTCCAATCGGTTGAATTCCATGATGAATCTTTATCACAGGATTCCCCAAAAGAATTGGAGTTCAGAATCCTTGATTTAAAAACCGGAAACAGGACTCTTTTGGAAAAGGTCCCGGCAAGCATCCTCTCGGAAAAACATTATGAATACCTCAAACAAAAAAAACATCCTCTTTCCTATAAGATAAGAATTATTTCATACGATCTCTCGTTCATACCCTGCGCATGGTCAAATGATTTCAAACTGGCGGTTCTGTATGATGAAAACCTGTATCTGTATCAATATCTCCCGGGGGAAAAGAGGTTTATTATTCTGGGAAGAGTGAACATGCCGGCTGAATTATACTCTGATTCCGAGGAGCATGATAGTTTAACGATGGAAATCTGGTCTGAAGATATTCTTCTTATTTTAAGCAGATTGAAAGAAAGCGACACCCTGTGGAAACTGGATTTGCGGAGTTGTATTATGGAAAAGAAAAGTTAGAAGGATTTTTATAGAGTTTGACCCCATAGCGCACCATGATCCAAACACCCGCCAAGAAAACTGATGTGCGCCCCGCGTTTCCTTCCTGATTATTTCCTGTTGACTTCCATAGTATGAACTCACTATGTTATTTAATTGAAGAGAGTTAGTTGAAAAAAAGTTTTTTTTCCTTCCCTTGTTGAGGTTTTCACGGGGGAGAAGGCGGAAAGGGCTTTTTATAAGATCGATGGTTACTCGAATCAAAAATATTGTCCGGTTTTCCGGATTCCTTATCGCGATCTTCTTTATCCTGCCTTATGCCATGAATCCCGCAAGGGCGGACCTCGTGATCATGAAAAACGGCAAACAGATCAAGGGGCGCATCCTCAAGGAGGAATTCGACACGGTAACCATCATGACGCCTTCCATTTCCTTTGTCCTCCAGATGAAGGACATCGAAAAGATCGAAAGGGATCCGAACCTTTCTCCGGAGGAGGCGCTGGGCGACGTCGCCCTTGAAGATAAACAATATTATGAGGCGCTGCGATATTACCAGGAGGCGCTCAAAAACGATCCGGGGAAAGAGTCGGTTCTGGAAAAAATCGAAAATATCCGCAAAATTCAGGAAGAAGAGGTCAAAAGGCGTTTCGGGCAGCAGCTGGGACAGGTGGACCGGTTTATCGAGGAAAAACAATTCGACAAGGGAGAGGAACTCCTCCAGCAGATTCTGTCAAATCTGCCGGATGAATCTCTTGCCGATCCGGTAAAAGAAAAACTCTCGTTTCTGTATTACAGTAAAGCCCTCGAGTACCTGAATACCGTGGATGACATCAAGGCGGAAGAAAGCCTGAAGAAGGCAATCGACGCCTTTGGTTCCTCCTACGAATCCCATCTTTTGTACGCGGATTTGTTATCCCGTAATCCCCGGAGCTATGATTCCGCCATTCAACATTATCTCAAAGGGCTGGAGATCGGCGCCCGGCGCCTTGCGCCGGAAAAACTATCCAAGTATCTCCGTTCCTTGGCCCTGCTGTATGAATATAAAAAGCAATATGAAAACGCCATAACATATCACAAAATGATCCTGGAAAAGGACCCGGTCAATTATCCGGATACCCGGAATCGAATCGTCAACGCGTATCTCTATTTATACGCAAGCGTTCCGGAGACCGATTTTGCAAAGCGCAGGGAATATCTCCAGGCAGCCATCGAGATCGATCCTTATTCCATCAACGCCCACCTTGCTCTTGCCTCCCTTTATTACAACAACAACCTGATCGAAGAGTGCCTTTTCCAATGCCGGAAGATCTCGGAAATCGATTCAAAACTGCCGGACCTAAATTATTACCAGGCGCTTTGTCTTCTTCAGAAAAAAGAACTGGAAAAGGCGAGGGAGGCGCTGGAAAGGGAACTGAGCAACAATCCCGGCAATTACGAGGCGCTGTCCACCCTGGGGGATTACTATCTCAACGGCGGGCAATACGAAAAAGCCATTGAATCCTACGAAAAAGCCACACAGCTTCGTCAGGAGAAGTACCACGCCTATATTGGTCTCGCCCGGGCTTACAGGAAACTGGAAAAACACGAAAAAGCGAAGGAATACCTCGAACAGGTTTTTGTCATCAATCCGGATCATATCGAGGCGATACTCCTTTCGGGAGCGCTGCACAAGGATGCCCAGGACTATAAAAAAGCCCTCGAACTCTTCAATAATGTCATTGATCGCCTCACCCAAAAAGACATCGTTCTCAACCCTGAATCCAGAAGACTCCTCGTGGAAGCCCTGATCCAGAGGGGGGAATTGAATATCATCATGGACAGCCCCCGGATCGCCATTGTGGATTTCCAGGAGAGCCTGAAATATCAGCCTGATTATGCGGAAATATACTATCACATTGCGCAGACCAACATCAAGCTGGGCAAATATCCCGAGGCGGAGGAGTTTTTCTTCAAAGCCCAATCTCTGGAACCCAAAAATCCGAAGTATTACCTGGGTCTCGGAATCATGTATCACAACAATCTGAAACAGACCCGGAAAGCCATTGATAATTACCGGAAATATATCGAGCTGGGAGGGGAAGACTTCGCCAAGGTCAATGAGTGGATCAAGGAATGCGGCGGCGAGCCCGTTGTCAGAAAGGTCGATTGATCCCCCGGATACGAAGCCTCCCATCAACGTTAAGTGAAAAACGCGCCATAATCCAATTCCATAACGCTTTTCAAATATCTAAAATGTTACCCCGTTGCGCATTTAATATGATCGAGACCTTGCGGTATTTTCTAATCCTAGCCCTACTGCTTTTTTCGACCGGTTGCCGCACCTCTCCCAAAAAGACTCCAGCGCACCAGCCTTATGAAAATCTCCTCACTATAGCGGCGGATTGCCTGCATTATCTGCGTGAGGATGTTTACAGGTTCGGTTATCCCCGCGACGCCTCCGGGCGAAACGCATACAAGAGTTTCGCGATACGGTTTGCCAATTATGAGAAACTGTATCCGGATCGTTACCCGGAGATTGTCTCCTTCATGCGGGGGAGAATCTGGGAAAAACTCGGCGATTACAACCAGGCGGCGCATTACTACAATATATGCGCAGCCATGAAGGGCGAACTCTCCGAAGCAGCGGAGGCGCGGTGGGAGACTGCTCTGAAGTTCGATCGTATATGCGGAAGGAACATCCGGGGAACGGATGCGGAAACTTATATCGAAGACAGCGAAGCCAGGGTGGCGGAACTGGCGCTATTGATCGCAGACAGCGCGGGAACCGATACCTGCGACCTGGCGCGCCTGGAAAAGGAAAAAGCGGATGTTGACCTTGCCCTTTTTATGCAGAATAACAGGCATATTATAAAGGACGGCGTCAATCGCGCCATTCAAAAATGGAAGGACATCATCGAAGAACACGCGGAAAGCAGCCGCATCCAATCCCACAGGATTCATCTCGGGGATTTGTATTTCGCCCTGGCGCGGGAATACGCCTCCTGGAAACCGCCGGAACGAATCGGTTTCGAATGGGACATGTTTGAAGGTTTCGTTATGGAATCTCAAAGATATTATTACCGCGCCAGCCTCGAGGATGGATACCCGGAAAAACCCGAGGCGCGGGCAAAACTGGAAGCCCTGCTTTCCTACATGGAAGATATTCGCAGGAAATCCCGATAGTATGATACAATTCATTCAAGGAGAACGAGTCAGGATGCTGGTCAAAATCTGCGGAATAACAAGAGTGGAGGATGGGATTTGCGCCCTCGAGAACGGGGCGGATTTCATCGGCATGATTTTTTATCCGAAAAGTCCGCGTTATGCGCCTCCGGATCGCGCCATACAGATTCTCGACGCCATTCGGGAAAAGGGACATCCGGACCTCAAGGCAATCGGGGTCTTTGTGGATGAAGACCTCAAAACAGTCAGGGAATACGCCGAAAAAATGAACCTTTTCGCCGTTCAGCTCCATGGGGACGAAACGCCGGAATATTGCGACAATATAAACCGTCCCATTATCAAGGCGATCCGAGTCAAGTCTCCGGAAAGTCTCGACATCATCGGGAGATATGAAGCGTGGGCGTATCTGTGCGACGCCTTTCAACCGGGAATTCCCGGAGGAACGGGAAAAAGCATTGACGCTTCCCTTCTTACCCCTTATATACAGAGCCATCGCATTTTTCTGGCGGGAGGTCTTTCTCCTGAAAATATTTCCGGGATGTTGAAAATCGTCAAACCTTATGCCGTGGATGTCTCGACAGGAGTGGAAATCTCGCCGGGAATCAAGGATCCGGAGAAGATCAAGGCATTTATCCGGACAGTCAAAACATTCGATCAATGAAGAACAGGAAACCGTTCCATGAAAGATGACAAGAAAACAATCCTTCCCGACGCCTCCGGACATTTCGGCCCGTTCGGGGGACGTTACGTACCGGAAACCCTGATGTTTGCGCTTCTGGAGCTGGAAAGGGAATATAACCGCCTGAAGAAAAATTCTCAGTTCCAAAAGGACCTGAAGACTCTGCTTTCGGATTACGCCGGGCGCCCTACGCCCCTTTACCATGCCCAGCGTCTTTCCCAAGCCCTGGGCGGCAGGGTGAAAATCTATCTGAAACGCGAAGACCTCGCCCATACAGGCGCCCATAAGATCAACAACACCCTGGGACAAACCCTGCTTGCGAAACACATTGGGAAGAAGCGCATCATTGCGGAAACCGGAGCAGGGCAGCATGGCGTGGCGACCGCTACCACCGCCGCCCTCTTTGGCTTTTCCTGCGATGTCTATATGGGCGTTGAGGATATGGAACGTCAGAAACTCAATGTATTCCGCATGGAGCTTCTGGGGGCGCGCGTCATACCGGTTACATCCGGTTCGCAAACCCTGAAAGACGCCACCAACGAGGCGATGCGGGATTGGATGGCGAATGTCGATCATACGCATTATATCATTGGCTCGGTTGTCGGACCCCATCCCTTTCCGATGATGGTAAGGGATTTTCAATCGGTGATCGGAAGGGAAACCAGGGTTCAAATCATGAAAAAAGAAGGAAGGCTTCCGGATCATCTTGTCGCCTGCGTGGGCGGCGGCAGCAATTCGATCGGGCTTTTCCATCCTTTTTATGAAGATCGTTCCGTAAAATTTCACGGCGTCGAGGCGGGGGGCTTCGGCATTTCAACAGGCAAACACGCCGCCTCGATCGCAAAAGGCGAGATCGGAGTTTTCCACGGCAGTAAAAGCTTCGTCCTTCAAACCAGGGATGGACAGATCGTTCCGGCGCATTCGGTATCCGCAGGACTCGATTATCCGGGCGTGGGTCCCGAACACAGCTATTATCAGAATACAGGACGCGCCGAATATGTGAATATTACAGACAAAGAGGCGCTCGAAGCCTGCAAACTTCTGGCGGAAACCGAAGGAATCATCCCGGCGCTGGAACCTGCGCACGCATTCGCGTATCTGCCCAGGCTGATTCCCAATCTGAAAAAAGACTCCCTTGTGGTGGTATGCCTTTCCGGCCGGGGAGACAAGGACGTTTTCACGCTTCAGAAACATCTGGGGGGAAAAAACAATGAATAGAATCGACGCGTTGTTCGCTCAAAAACGCAAGGAGGGAAAAACCGCGCTTCTTTTGTACGTCACTGCGGGATTCCCCGATCTCAAAACCACGGAGGCGCTCATCCCGGTTCTGGAAAAAGCGGGGGCGGACCTCATCGAGATAGGGGTTCCTTTTTCCGATCCGATTGCCGATGGACCAACCATACAAAAAGCGTCGAGTTTATCCCTCAAGGCAGGCGCCACCCTTAAAAAGATTATTGATACTATTCGTGCTCTTAGAAGAAAAACGCAAGTCCCGCTTCTCCTCTTCTCATCCTACAATCCCGTATTGAAATACGATCCTGAGAAACTGATCCGGGACGCTTCCGGAGCGGGCGTGGATGGAATTCTCTTACCGGATCTGCCGCCGGAAGAGGCGGATCGCGTCATCGCCCTGTGTGAACGCGCCCGAATCAGCCACGTATTTCTGATTGCGCCCACCACCCCTCCCGATCGCGCTGAAAAAATTGTAAAGGAATCATCGGGATTCATCTATTACGTATCCACAAAAGGGGTGACTGGAGCGCGGGACAAACTGGATCGATCCATATCCGCCCATGTGGCGCAACTGCGAAAACTGACAGATAAGCCCATCTGCGTGGGATTCGGCATTTCCAAACCGGAACACGCGAAAAGCCTGAAGGGGAAAGTGGCGGGAATTGTCGTGGGAAGCGCCCTGATACGGGAAATCGAGGCGGGAAAAACGCGGGAAGACCGGCTCGAACGGGCGGCTCAATTCACGCGAAATCTTGCCCGGGCGCTTGAGTAATAACAGGGAGACAATCCTCGAAGACGATGTTTGTTACTTTACATTAGTTGCAGAAAAACTCAGGATAGTTTGAAGGATTTTTATAGAGTATGACCCCATTGTCTTACCCCCATAAGTTAAACCGTTTCCCTTAACTTAGC
>JAFGFK010000303.1 GCA_016931135.1 Candidatus Sumerlaeota bacterium
CAGCTTGGTCGTATGTACATTACCAAAGTTGAACTCCTTTATTACTACATTCCATAATCACAAGTTCTTTGTGTAAAGAAATCAGGCGGATTTATCGATTATGCACAGGCTTTTTATTTTCTGCCACCAAGGCTCGAAGTTCACGAAGGGATGAGGAAGAAGTAAGAATCTTCTCCGATTCGTGAAGATGACTTTTAAAATTCGTGGTTCATTTCCAAAGATGATACAATAATCGATCAACCTTTCTTTTTGAACCACGAAGAAACGCTGTTTTATTTTTTTCATAATAGATTCTGATAGGTTTTTCTGTGGTTTGAAGAAGGGTTTATCGTTTTAGAATAATGTTTCAAAAATTTGTCTTTACAATTCCAGATAAGCTGATTGATCTGTATAACGATGTAAGATGACAATTGCCGAAGTAAAAACATTTCTTGCGGATCTCAAAAAAGACCGGAGCCCGGAGGATGCGGCTCTGATCGAGAAGGCGTATAATTTTGCCGAAGAGGCGCATCGCGGGCAGAAACGGGCGTCCGGAGATCCTTATTTCTCCCATTGCGTTGCCGTCACCCGTTTATTGCTGGAAATGGAAATGGACACCGCCACGGTTTGCGCCGGGTTGCTTCACGACATCCTCGAAGACACGGCGGTCACATTTAACCTGCTTCAGGGCGAATTTCCCGAGCCGATTCCCCATCTCGTGGAAGGCGTCACAAAGATTTCCACCATTCGATTCCGCTCCAACATGGAAAAGCAGGCGGAAAACCTGCGCAGAATGATCCTTGCCATGGCAAAGGACATTCGGGTCATCATCATCAAATTCTGCGATCGCCTTCACAACATGCGCACCCTGCAATATCTTCCCGATCAGAAGCAGCTGATCATTGCGCGGGATACGCTTGACATCTACGCCCCGCTTGCGAACCGTCTGGGCATGATGCAGATTCGTTCGGAGCTGGAAGACCTTGCCATGAAATATCTTTACCCGGATGATTACCAGGAGCTGTTCGATAAAACGAGATTGCGGGCGCCGAAGCGCGCCTCTCTCATCGATCGAACCATTAAAATACTGGAAAGAGAAATAGCCAAACGCGGCATCCATGCCATGATCGAGGGGCGATCGAAACATCTTTACGGAATTTTTCAGAAAATGCGGAAGCAGAATATCACATTCGAAGAGGTATATGATTTTACCGCTATCCGCATCATCACCGATACCCTGGAGCTATGTTACGATATCCTGGGTTTGGTTCATTCCCTCTGGCGTCCGATTCCGAACCGTTTCCGGGATTTTATCGCCCTTCCCAAGGAAAACCAGTACCAGTCGCTTCATACAACCGTAGTGGGACTCGAGGGGGAAGCTACGGAAATTCAAATTCGCACCGGGGAAATGCACCGGGTAGCGGAATACGGCGTCGCCGCGCACTGGAAATACAAGGAAGGAAAAAAGGGGCTTACGGACATCGATCTGCGGCTTCAATGGCTTCGTCAATTGATCGAATGGTTGAAGGATATACCGAATCCGGGCGAATTCATCGACGCCTTGAGAGGGGACGTATTTGCCGATATCGTTTTCTGTTTTACCCCCAAGGGTGATGTGGTGGAGCTTCCCAAGGGCAGCACGCCCCTCGATTTCGCTTATCATATCCACACCGAGATAGGAAACCTCTGCATCGGGGCGCGGGTCAATAAAAAATACGTATCGCTCAAAACCCCGCTTCAGAGCGGAGACGTGGTGGAGATCATCACGAGCAACCACGCCCATCCATCGAGGGACTGGCTGGATCTGGTGCAAACCAGTCGCGCCCGGAATAAAATCAAACATTACCTGAAAACAAAGGAATTGGATCAATATGTTCGGATAGGGCGCGATCTATTGCAGAAAGCCCTGAAAACCAAGGGGCTGTCTCTCTCCCATCCGGTTTTTCTCGAAAAACTCGAAGGCGTGATCAAGAGCCTGCGCGAGAATTCCCTGGATGATCTCCTTTTCGAGATCGGATTTGGGAGCGCTTCCGCCAGCGATATTGCCGCGCGCTTTGGCAAGTTAGAGGAGAAACCCAAAAGGAAAAAAGGGAAAAAATCCCACGCCCCTGGAATCATTTTGCACGGCTTGGACAACGCCCTGGTTCGATACTCGAAATGCTGCAATCCCATTCCGGGCGATCCGATTATCGGATTCGTCACCCGGGGACGCGGCATTTCGATTCATAAAAGCAGCTGTCCCGCATTGATGCGCCAGAAAATCGAAAATTCAGGGGACTCCTCGAGGATTGTGCAGGTGGAATGGGATAGCGAAAACCTTCCGAAATGTCAGGTCAACCTCCGGGTTGTGGCGCGCGATCGCACGGGGCTGCTCAAAGACCTTTCCGGAACCATAAGCCAGATCGGATTGAACGTGGAGGAATCGCACTCCAGGGTGATTTCACACAAAAACCAGGCGGTTTTTCGCTTCGTGATCTTCATCGACGATACGAAACAACTCAACGATCTTTTGAATCGCATAAAAAATGTGCCGGGCGTCATTTCCATTTCAAGAATAGTAAGAAAACAGGATACCCAGGGAGATGAAAAATGAACACAAAAAAGTCATTCTCATGTTTTGCGTTGATCCTTTTTTTCGTCCTTACCTCCAAAACAAGCTTCCCGGATGATTCCATGTACATATATGGAATCCATTCGTGGGGAGACGGGGCGTCAGGGCTCATGAACGGAAAAGGGGGATGGTCCGTGGAAGTGGTCAATACGGATTATTTTGCCTGGGATTTCACCCTGGAACAGGCGCAGCGGTTGAAAAACGAGGGATTCACGCTCATCCTCCGGATCAATAAATATTTCGGGCAGACCGTGCCTTCTTCATCTTCCCAATACGACGCCTTTGCCCAGGCAGTTTCGGATAAAGCGTGGATGTTCAGGAATTACGCGACGCGTTTCATCATCGGGAACGAAATGAATGCGGACTTCGAGGGGAATATTCCCGTGGCTTCCTATGAAACCGTTTTTCTCAAATGCAGAAACAAGATCAGGGAGCGGCTTCCCGAGGCTGAAGTGATCGTCGCCGCGGTCGCCCCCTGGAACGCCTCCCAAACAGGCGTCGGTCCTTATCCCTCGAACCGGCAATGGCTGAATTATTTTTATCAACTGGTGAATGACCTGGGGGATAATTGCGACGGTTACGCCATTCACGCTTATGGAGGAAGGGGTGGAGACACGGATCCACGCGATGATAATGAAATGGGATTCGGGGTCTTTCACAAATGGCTGGAAATCATCGCTCAAAATCCTTATGCAGCGTCCAAGCCCGTGTATCTCACAGAAATGAACCACGCAGCCGATGGAGAAAAGGCGCCGGGGGTTCCCAAATATGATTATGCCTCGGGTTACATCCGCAAGCTCTTCGAGGAAGTAAACGATTACAATGAAACGCATAATTTTCGCGTCAAAGCCGCGTGCTGGTTCTCGCACGCCAATGGCGGATTCCCGGGATACAATATATCCACCAATTCCCTGATGGCGGATGATTTCCGATGGACAACATCGAACATGGATTACCTGAACCGGTTCCTCTCAGCGGCAAATTGGAACTTCTACGAGTAAGATCAAACCACAAAATATTTCGCAAGATCCAATCATAAAAACGGTTTCATTCTCAATTTTTCATTGTATATTTTTCATTATTCATTTAATCGCGGCTCTGCCGCGCATGGGTCAGAGCAATCCTTTTTCCTGGAGGACCTGGCGTACTACGTTCTCGATATCGGAGCGTTCCATTTTCAGAATATCGTGTTCCTGAGGGGCCGGCGCCGGAATGGCGCAGGTAGCGCAGGCGCCGGGTTTCAACCGGCGATCGGGGATGCCCAGCTTCTCCTTGATTTTCAAAAGCTCCCCGACTTTTTCATCCGTCATTTGAACATATCCATCCAGCTGCCTTGTATAGAGAAGCACCCGGCAGTATTCCTCCACGATTTCCAGTTTGAAATAAGCGTCTTCGATATCTTTTCCGATCGTCAACGCGCCGTGATTGGCAAGGAGAAAGGCGGTAAAATCGGATAAAAAGGGTTTGAGGGAGTCGGCGAGTTCCTGGGTGCCCGGAGTGGCGTATTCCACAATGGGAATCTCACCCACGAAGATTTCCACCTCCGGAAGGACGCACTTCGGAATGGGTTGTTTGACAACGGCAAAGGCGGTGGCGCAGGGGGGATGCGCATGAATGACCGCGCGGACATCGGGTCTGCGTTCGTAAATGCCAAGGTGAAGAAGCGTCTCGGATGTGGGTTTTTTAATGCCGCCGATCTGTTTGCCTTTCATATCCAGGGTCACGATATCCTCAGGTTTGAGGAATCCCTTGCTTTGGAGGGTTGGGGTAGCCAGGACGCGATCATCATCGATGCGGAAGGAAAAATTGCCTTCGTTCGCCGCGCAGAAATTCCTGATCCATACCCTTCTTCCAATTTCGCAAAGAAACTCTTTTGCCTGCCATTCGGTCATTGCCATGATTGCGATCTCCTCCTTTGTTACATTTTATCCTTCGGGATTCCGCTCATATTGATTCGAATTTTGTGTTTGAATTTTGCGCTCTGAAGAACCTTTTGCCGAACTTCCTCGAATACTGAATCCAGAACAGCCTCGCGCGCCTCATCATAAGTTGTGCCGAAAAGGGGCTGTTTTTCCTCCAGGCGAAGGATATAATATCCGTATTGGGTTTCCAGGACATCGCTGACTTCACCGACTTTGAGTTTGAACACGATGGAATTGAGCGGTTCGGGGAGGAGGTTGTTTGGATACAGCCAACCCATATCTCCTCCAATAACGCCCATGGAGGAATCCGCCTGTTTCAGGATAACTTCGGGATCGGTTCCTTTTTTAATTTTTTTCCGAGCCTCCTCCATCCAGAGTTTCAAGGATTTCTTATGGTCCGGGGATTCATTTCCCCTGAAGGGATAGAGGATATGAGTAACCCTGACTCGCGGGGGGCGTTGGAAGGAATCGGGATTTGACTCATAGATATTTTTCAGGTCCTGATCCGAATAATAAGCCTGCAATCGTCTGCGTAAGAGTTTTTCCCCGAGAAGGGCGTCTTTAAGTTGACGCCGATACGCTTCCCTGGATTGCCCGATTCTAGTCAAGGCGTCATCGATATTCACATCATAACCGGCGGTTTTTGCCAATTCCGCCTCATGTTTATTCAACTCTTCCTCTGTGACATGGATTCCTTCGGATTCCGCTTCCGCAGCCAAAAGGTTGCGCTCCAGCCATTCCGTCATGATGTTCTGGGTATAGACAAAGCGAAGTTCTTCCAGCTGTTCTTCCGAACCTTTTTTGCCGGCAAGGAGTTTATCGAGCGATTTATCGACTTCCGCTTGGGTGAGGCGGCGATCATCGATCAGGCAAACGATAACGGTATGCGGATTCGGTTTCGGAGTGGATTTTGTTTTGGGCGTGGCGCCGGATTTTGACAATCGGGGCGTGGTTCCAGTTATGGGTTCAGGCAATACCTTCTGCGCCAACAAAAGCGGGATCAAACCCATAAAGAATAACACACAAAAACGCTTCATGCCTGTCTTAGCTCATTTTTGACCCGGCGTTCCAAAATCAATTTATTATCCCGACCGGATCAATACACCAGAAATTGAACGCGCCGGTTCTGCGCCCATGCGGCTTCATCCTGCCCGTCATTCTCGGGTCGTTCCTCGCCATAACTGATGGTATGAAGGGTGGAAGGATCGAGTCCCTTGAGAATAAGAT
This sequence comes from Candidatus Sumerlaeota bacterium, assembly GCA_016931135.1. Lineage (GTDB taxonomy): Bacteria > Sumerlaeota > Sumerlaeia > MWCT01 > MWCT01 > JAFGFK01. Next base: position 5,740 of record JAFGFK010000303.1, read on the forward strand.
ATTCCCTGATAGCGTCCGCGCGTTTTTGTCCCAGATTGAGATTATATTCTACTGTTCCCCGTTCATCGCAATGCCCCTCGATCAGGACGTGAATCCCCGGATGAGCCTTGAGCCACTCATAATTGCCATCCAGGAGAGCCTTCGCATCCTCAGAAAGGGCATAGCTGTCGAACTCGAAATAAATGGTTCTGAGGTCCGAGATTCTCTGATCCGCTTCCATACGCATGGGATCTGCAAGAGGGGTTCCAAGATCGGTTGGAGTCTGTCCCTCCAGGGGAAGTTGCGAAAGAGATCCCGTTTGTTTAGAGGAATCCACATCCGGTGGAGGGGGTAAAGTCCCCTCTGAAGGATAGACAGAAGCCGTAGGTTCCGCCTTATCCTTTTTCTTGAAAACCTTATTCCACGTTTTACACCCGACACACAAAGAGAGCGCGAGCGCGAGCAACAACGCCTGCGTCAACCATCTGCATTTAACAGCGTTCAACATCTTCAACATCCTCCTTTTATGCGCTATTTCCATAGTCACTTGAGAAGCTTACTATGGTATGGAAAATATCCTTTGCAACAAAAATCTTGAAACGCAAATCGCGGGGGCGCGGCATTAAAGCGACTCAAAACCATTCCTTTCTATCAATAGAGAATCGGCGACCATGAAGGGGACTGGTTTTTCCCATTTTTGGTCAATTGCATGAGTATCGTTGCGTCATCGTTGATTACGTAAATCTGCGGGGAACCGGTTCGATTGGATGTGAATGCCAGATGGCGTCCATCCGGCGCCCAGCAGGGGTCTTCATTATTGGAGGACCCTTCGGTGAGCTGAATCCAGTTCGCGCCGTTGGTATCCATGAGAAATATATGGAAATAACCGCCCTTGCGCGAGGCAAAGGCAATGCGGTCTCCCAGGGGAGACCAAACCGGGGAATCGTTGTACGAGCCTTGGAAGGTCAAACGTTTGACATTGAGTCCTTCCGAATCCATGACATAGATTTGGGGGCTTCCGGAACGATCGGAAGTAAAAACGACCTGATTTCCCTCCGGAGACCAGGAGGGAGAGGAGTCTATGGCGCGGTCATAGGTGAGGCGTTTGAGGTTTTTCCCTCTGTTGTCCATGGTGTATATTTCCGAGTTTCCGTCCTTGCTCAAGGTCAGTACAAGCCGTTGTGTTTTTTCGCACCAGGAGGGTGAAAGGTTGAATCCGGGATAGCTGGATATGACGCCAGTCTGATTATCGGCAAGGCGCATCGCCCAGAGATCGGGATTGTGTTCCTTGTAGGATGTATAGTAAACCTCCGTTCCTCCTATGCCCCAACACGGCGCGGCGGCGAGGTTCTGATCATTGGTAAGCGCGCGCTGTTCCGCTCCATCCGAATCCATGATATACAGGTCTTTGCCCTTTCCCAGTTTTGAAATATAGATGATCTGGGAACAGGCGATGCCCTGGTTGTGCGTTACGTACCGCACGATTTCATCGGAAATGCGATGAGCGAGTCGTCTCCAGGCATTTTTGGGGTAATCGCCGAAATTCTTTCCGAATATGCGCGCGCCGGTTTTGACGTCGTAGAGATAACAATCCGCAGTAATGGAGGAGGGATTCAGGGCATACTCCCCTTTCAGGAGAAAGGAGCATCCCAGCCTGTTCCATTCGGGGAAATCGATTTTTCCGGCGGTTAGATCGGAACGGTTCGTATCCGTAACGAACTTATCGTTTTGAGGCCGCAGGAAAAATCCTGACAATTCGAGATCGCGATAGATGACGTCGGGAAGCGCAGTGGATTTTATCTCTTCGCTTCCGGGCTTGCAGGAAAAAGGGGGAATCGCAATGGTCGCCACATATTTCTTCGGTTTGATGACGATCTCGTGAGTTTCCTGAGCGTGGAGCGAGAAAAGGAAGGAAAAAATCAGGATACAAACGCATAACAATCGCCGCTTCATCATAAACCACCTCCACAAAAAACTGCTGCAACAAGAACTTGAACGACAATTTTATATACATGTACCTAATGGAAGTCTTTTTTGATTTCAACAAAATTCCGCAAAAAAAAGAAAAGGGCGGTTGACCGGATAATCCGATCAACCACCCAATTCCATTACGCAACGATTCCGCAATTACGGAATGTCATAGTAAAGGAGTTCAACTTTGGTAATGTACATACGACCAAGCTGTGCAGCGTTGCCATCGGCAATATCGACGTCTAAGGTCATATTGTTGTTTGTCGGGTCAACCGTGTGGAATGCGGGCATGGTTTCATACCAGTTGCTGTATTCCGTGCCGGTTGCCGCGGGCAGATGCACCTGAGTCTGGTTCGGCAAAATGACCAACTTGGATGTCCAGTCAGCTGCCTTGTTGGCATTCAAGCATCTGATCTGTCCCAATGTCGAGACAGCAGATTGCAAGGTGTAAACGCAGCGATAGAGTTTGTCAGCTGTGAACTGAACGCCCGAGCTATCAGCCGGCGTGTACCACCTGCCGTAATTCATCGCCGTAATAGGACCAGGCGTTTCGATGTACAGACCGGTCGCATTGGAACTGACCGTAGCCGTTCCGAATGGCGGCACAATGGTCTGCGGCATCCATCCCGTCCAACCATCGGTTGTGCTGTAGGTTTTGATTACGCCTGCAGCAGACGCCTTTGAAGGCGTTGCGAATCTTTGGACAACTACTTCATCGCAATAAATGGTAGTGCCGTATTCAGCCGATGAAAAGGCGTAAACCTCAAACTTGGGTTTGAGATTCGTTACGCCGCCAGCCGCCAGGTTCGTCGGCGGTTCCATATAAGCCGTGTAAGTTTCCGCAACCGCGCCGGGGGCAAAGAGTCTGTTTACATTTCCACCGGCAAGCAGAACACCGCCGGAATATGCGAGGATGCCCGTTCCGACGCACTGCGTCAACAGACGGATTTTCGGAACCTTTGTCACGTCAGCCTGACTGCTGCGAAGCGTGTATTTGGTGCGATACACATACCCAGCCGCATAGGGAATATCGTTTGCCGGGGCGTCCCAGATACAATAGAAGCCGTTTCCGGTATGTCCGGCGGCAGGTCCTGCGGAAATCGTGTCTCCGCCGGATGTGCCGTGAGTTCCCCAATAGATGCCCGTTGTACCGATCTGGGTACCATCTGTCCCCGCTTCGGTGCTTTTCGCCCAACCGTCCGATGCAGGCATATCATAGGTCCATACGTCTTCGACAATGTCAACCACGCTGATGACATCAGGCTCATCCACTGAACCTACCTTGACATTGGCTATGACATGGACGCTTCCACATGAATATTTGGATCCATTGGATGCAAAAAGCATAACCCATGTGTCCAGTTCTGTGCCCGGCACTGGATCGGGATAAGGCGGCGTACCGCTTGAGGGGCTGTCGAGGATATCCCAGAAATCAGCAAGGGCCGATGCCCTGGGAACAGGACTGTTATCCGTCCTGTCTGTAAGTTCCTCGGCGCCTGGTTCAATAGCCTCGGTATAAGGATCGGTAATACCATCATTACCATTAATGAGAACCAATCCAGGCGCTTCCGGCATGAAGGACCATCGAACATCGGTCGTTACGTCATTCGGATCATTGTCATCGAATGTAACATAATCATCGAAGTTGAATGCGCCGGTGAAACGGAAGAAGTTGAGATCGACAAACGGGCTGGAAGTATTATCTTCTTCATCACCAATCCACACTTCAAAGGGGATGTCCTTAACGATCGGAGAATAGGCAAATACATTACCGCACAAGAGTGCAATAGCGACAGTCACCAGGGTTAAAAGCAACCCTCTCTTCATAGTTTTCTTCCCTCCTTTCAATCAAAGTGAGGTTCCCTGTACAGGGCGACCTTTCAAATAGCACCTTGTTTCCGCTATCACCTCCCATGCTTTTTTTTATCAATCATTACTATATAAAACAATACTTCTACATATACAATATGACAGTTGTATAGATACTGTCAACAATTTTTTCAACATTAGCAAAGAGGACAGGAAAAGGAAAAATTCAACAACAAGAACAATAAAAGAAAATCAATATTGAAGTTAGATGTGAATGTAATGAATATCTCAAACAAATGTCAAGAAAATTTTTATCAAGATATGATTAATTTTTCGTTAAACGATAAAGGAACGGTTTCTTCAATCGGCGTTTTTCACTGCGATATAGATGATATGATCATCATCCTCAAAGACACAATGGACATTCGCGTAATAATTTTGCCTCCTCCACAATGATTCGTTCTCCAGAAATCTTCTGATCCCCATACAGGCGTCCTTACTCGCATAAAGCCACTTATGAACGACGATATATTTCACGCGGGCTTCAGACATCCTCTTTGCAAGTCTTTTGACATAATCAGGCAATTCTTCGGGGGGGATTTTAAAAATGAAGCTATCCATATAAAAGGGGTTTTCATGCTTCCATAAATCGGGAAACCAGACGCGCCCCCCAAAACCATGCGTCGCGCGCTTTCCGTGAAGAGAAACAAAATACATGTGGCACTGAAGACCTGTCTGCATGGGACAATCCAGCACGGCCACATCCTCGGGATCTTTTCTCATTTCCCGGTAATAAGGACAGCGCTTCGGATCTGTCGAGGGAAAGGGAAATACAGACAATTCCCACAAATGGATCAGGGCGAATAATCCGGCTGCATAAACAACGATCTGTTTCCTGATGGGGCGAAACCTGGGGATTTTCCTCAGTTTGTCTATGACTCCAATCGCGCCATAAACCGCGCAAATACCCAGGCAGACCTGAGCTGGCAGGATATATCGCGAGGGATTCCGCAGGGTATTGAGTATGGGGATACGCTTCACCAGGAGGAAAGGTCCGGGAAGAAAAGAGCGGGAATGGGGGGTCAAGCGGATACCGGGTCCGAGGCTGAGAAGGAGAAAAAATACTCCGGGAACAAACCAGGGCAAAACCCTGCGACGATATCGCCAGAATCCGTATATGCCCGCAAAAAGAACGAAAAAACCGAGGAACGGCTCCCATACGGGATATATCTTCCATTTTTCCATAACGGGAATCGATAAAAGGGGATACATGGGGTGATAGTTTTTCCAGGGCAGGAAAAATTGGATCAGTGAAAAACGGAACGTGCGGACGTCCTGTTCATAGAAATAACCCTTTGCCCACTCCGGATGCTCCATAAAGGTTTGAATATTGGGTATTATATGGGGAAGATTCAGCATAAAGGCAATGACAATCGCAAGGGAAAGGATTCGCAGATGAATCCATGTCAAGCGGCGGCGGAAAAGCGTCCCGATACATATCAGAAGCGTCCATAATCCGAGAAACACGATATTCTGGATAAAACAGGCGACAGAGAGAGCCGCAGACAGCCCCAGGCGCCAGATATGCCTGTTCCCCGGATGGGAATCCCGCGACCAGTCGTGAAGAAATATCATGTATAAGAGAAATCCCTCGGCGGAAAGGATGTTCAGGTGGGGAATATTCTGATTCAGGGACCCGCTGATGGCAATGAATATGCCTGTCAAATAAGCCAATGGCTTCAGCCTGAACAGCCGCCTTCCGATATAATACGCCGCGGTTCCGTTGGCTGCGACAGTCAGGATGGTCAGGATGTTCTGCGCAACGAGGGGACGCCAGAATCCTCCCAGGAGCCCCCCGATGAATTCCTTCAGGAAACAGCTGGATTGGAGGGTCAGGTTCATGCCGGGGGGCCAGAATATCATATCGCAGAAAAAGGGACTCTGTTTTTTCACGAACAGGGCGTAGGGGAACCACCATATACGGAAGGCGTAATCCGGTCCTTCCACCATGCTGAACGCCAGAAAGCGTCTGAATATATGGAAGGAGCCCGGAGAAAGATGCAAGACGGCCAATCCGAGGAAAAAAAGGAAACTAATAATAAATTCGCGCGATTTGATTGGGCGCATGAAATGTATTATTCCTCGAAAAACGGCTTCTAATTCTCGGAAGAGGCGCTTTCGATACGGGCGCGGAGGAGTTCCGCCTGGGCGCGGATATATTCCGCATAAGCCTTCTTGGACTCCGCCCATAGGGCTTCACCGGGAAAAGTATTGATCACGCCTTCCCATAGGATCTCATAGGCGCGTAAAAGATATTTTTCAGCGCCCGAGCCCCCTGTATATTCAAAAATAGCCTTGATGGATACGGGTTTGAACACAGGAGAAGGACCGGGCGGCGCATCCGTGGCGGCGCCAAGAAATGTAATCCCCATTTCCCGGAGCATATCCAAGTGTTCCCTGATAGCGGAAAGAACGGAGGCTATGGAAAAATCCGCAGAGGAAAAATTGATCGTAAGTCTCGTATTTTCAATCTCTCCAAAGGGTAGATTCATGGCTTATGCCCCCTTTTTATTTCTCCATTTTCTTCCAGGAGGTTGTCACATTCCTGATAAATGCCGGGGTGATCTTGACGCCGGCTTTATTCGCCGCCCCTATCACGGCCCCAACCGCAGGGCTTGATTTCGGAAGGGAAACCTGGATGCCCTTGATCGCCTTTTGAATCGCCTTTTTCATGGCGTTGAAATAATAAGGATTGTTTTCGACAAGCCCGCCAACCAGCACCACTTTGGGGAGTCCTTTGGATTTGATTCCTTTAACTACCGTACGCACCCCCAGAACAATCTCGTCGATCTCTTCCTTGAGAATCTGTTTCGCCATTTTATCGCCTTTAACCGCCGCCTCGATCACAAAAGGCGCTACGGAGGCGATATCGGGTTTGATGGTTCCCGCCTTGTTTCTTTCCGTTGCCCAGAGGATCAGATCATTGGTTTGCTTGAGTTTAAGCAGCTTGAGCGCCGGTTTCTGGAAGGAAACAGGCTTGATTCTGCCATCCTGAGCCATGAAAAGGGACCGAAGGGCTTTATTGCCGATGCGGAATCCGCTTCCCTCATCCGCATACCATTGCCCGTAACCTCCTGCGCGTTTTGACGCGCCATCCTCCCCTATTCCATATACAATGGAGCCTGTTCCTGCGATAACAATGACGCCTTTAGGCTCAAGCGCGCCTCCCATAAGGCCGATTGCCATATCTCCGAAAAGATCGGTTTTGTTGAATATGCCGACGCGTTTGAGCATGGGATCGAGGATTTCATAATCGCTGGGGCGTCCACAACCCGAGAATCCGAGGCAGAACGCCTTGACCTCATCGAGTTCCTTTCCTGCGAGGTTTTCAAGGACTTCGCGCAGGTTTTTCTCCACCTGCTCGATGCCGACCGCATGATAGCTGGCGGGACCGGATTTGAATTTTTTGATGATTCTGCCATCCGCAGCCGCCAGGACTCCCAGCATCTTGGTTCCGCCGCCGTCGATACCGATCAGATATGCGCCAGATGCGCCAGATTTCCGCAGTAACGATTTGGGAGTCTTTTTAGTCATGATATATTCGCCCTTTCTTTTTATAAATTTAAAATCGGGAAAACGCAAAAATATATATTTATCTATTTTGTTATGCAATTCAAAGTCAAGTCAAATGAACCTTGATTTTCGAAAAAACGCTTGACGCGATCGATTCGGGCTGTATGTTTTTTTACTTAAGAATTTATTTTCTTTTAAATTCTTACTTCTTATGCGTTAATGAACAAACAGGGGAAGAATTTTCGAAGCAAAAGGGATATCATTCATGTATGCGAGAATCGTCATTGATGGGGGCGGAACGAAGACATCCGCGATCATGGTTGATGAAAACAACTCTCAACTGGCAATCGCGCAAGGGGGTCCCGCCAATATCAACAAATTCGGGAAAAACCTGGAAGAAGGGGCGGAACGGATATGGGAAATAATCAAGGACCTCATTGATAAATTATGTCAAGACTCAAAAAAAGACGCGTCATCTATAGAAAGAATCTGTTTCGGGCTCGCAGGAATGGGAATAGGGGAATCGGAACAGAAAAAAGCGTTTACCCGTATCCTGGATAAAGAGAAACTGTTATCCAAATCC
>JAFGFK010000304.1 GCA_016931135.1 Candidatus Sumerlaeota bacterium
GCATTTGTTTTCATCCCATTCATCGCCCCAGGGGTAGATCAAGCCATCAGGTCCCCTTGCCGCCTTTTCCCATTGCGCTTCGGTGGGGAGCTGGCATCCCGCCCATTTCGCATACTGTGAAGCATCCTCCCAATCGACATTCACCACCGGATGCTCGAGTTTCTGATCCCTCCGATTATCAGGGGGGCGCTCCTTATAACCCGTCTCCTTCACAAACATTTGGAACTGCCGGTTCGTTACGCAAAAAACGCTGATCCAGTATTCGTCGAGATAAACCTGATGCTTCGGGCAATTTGAATCCTGACCATCCCCCATCTCGAACTCGCCGGAGGGGATACGGACCATGAGGGCGTCATCCTTTGGATTTCGGATAAGGTCGCGTCGCGCCCGTGTTACTCCAAAGATATCCTCCACCCATTGACGGTCTATAATTTCAAGAAGTTCATCGATTTTTCTGCGTTCCTCCTTTCGCGGTTTGAATGATGGTCTTACGGTTTTACATGGCTCTTTTATTATTAACCACGAATTTTCAGGATAATCCTCACGAATTTACCTTCCGGCGGTTGGCGCGCTTGCGGGGAAATTCGTGAAGATGACTTTTAAAATTCGTGGTTCCATTTTTTAAGCGATACGGTAATCGGAAAGCTTTTCGGATATAAACCACGAAGTGATCTTTTTTTATTTTATACTCGTTTTTCCGTTCTCCTTTCGCGGTTTCAGATAGCGCGGCGGAGGAGGAGGCGAACGGTTTTATCGGTTCCAACCTTTTCCTCCACCAGGGCGAAGCCTTGTTCATCGAGTTGTTCACGAACCGCGTGATACGAGTACTTCTGCTGGAGGGCATGGGTGATGTTCTGCTGATTGAAATCCCTGATTCCCCACCAATCGGCGACGAGTTCGAAGGAATCGCCGGATTTCCGGAAACCGAGGTCGAACCCTGAGTTGCGGGTAGAGACGACGATCTCGGCGCGGGTCTTGTTGCCGCCGAACCCGCTGACTTCGGCGTTTTCGCGGATTTCGCCGAGTCCGAATTGAGAGCTGACCTCGGAAAGGGCTTGCTTGAGGAATTTTTTCTCTACAAACCGCGTCTTCAATGTTGTGAAATGCGACATTTCGTTAGAACCTCCTTTTGTTTTATTTTATCTTTTCGACCATTGCCTTTCTGATTATTTTTTCATTTAAGGAAAATGCCGGAAGACGAATCGTAACGGGGGAGCCTTGATTGATAGAGGAGTTGTCCAGCGCCTGATGTTTTTCCGGATCGAACAGGCAGGTTGTTCCGGGTTTTTCGCCGGGTTGAAGTCCGAATCGTTCGAAAAGATGAAATATCTGTCGCGCAACAGCCATGACGTCGGAGGCGTTGACCTTTTTTTCGGATTGGATCAGGAAATCCTGGAGGGCGAGTTGGGAGAAGATGGCTGCGGCTTCTTTGAACATGGGTTCGAGCCTTGCTGCGATTGTGGAATCAATGACGTCGTTTCTGGCGTGACGTTCAGCGTCGAGTTCGCGGGAAAGGGCGTTGATCCGTTTTTCCGCCTCATCGGCTTCGATGCGCGCGGAAGCGGCTTCGTTTTCGGCTTGAAGAAGTAAGTCGTTTCCGGGGAGAATCTCGATATCATGGGCTTTGTTAAGGAGAATTTTGCAAGCCAATTTCAATCTTTTCAAAAGGTTCATATCTCATCACCCCAATTGCAGATTGACGAAATGTTCTTCCGCCTGTCTTGCTTCGGTATAGGAGGCGGATTGGGCGCGACCTTCGCGGAGCCAGGAACGAAGGAGATTGATGGCTTCGGCTTGTGATTTGGAAAGGGGAATCTGTTTTCTCAGGGCTGCGATGATGTCATCGGTCGTGAACTCGCGTTGTCCATCGTTAAAGGCGATATACATGGAGTCGATGACCGCCTGTTCGATTTCCGCGCCGACATAGCCTTCGCAAGCCATAGCGAGGGCGCGGAGTTCATATTGGGCTACGGGACGACCTCTTTTCTGGATATGAACGGCGAAGATTTCCTCGCGCTCCTTGAGGGTGGGGAGATCAAGGAAGAAGATTTCGTCAAAGCGTCCTTTTCTCAGGAATTCAGGGGGAAGGAGGGAGACGTCATTTGCCGTTCCGATGACGAACACGGGTTTTTTCTTTTCCTGCATCCAGGAGAGGATATCGCCGAACACGCGGAGGGAGGTGCCGCTGTCGCCGCCGCCATGGGAAAGGGCTTTTTCCATTTCATCGATCCAGAGGAGGCAGGGGGCGATGGTTTCCACGAGGCGAAGGGCGCGGCGGGTGTTTTCCTCCGATTGTCCGACAAGGCTGCCAAACAGGGCGCCGACATCGAGGCGAACGAGGGGAATTCGCCAGAGCGCTGAGACCATTTTTGCCGTGAGGCTTTTGCCTGTACCGGGGATTCCAATCAGGGCGATGCCTTTGGGGGCAGGGAGGCCGTAATTTCGTGCTTCATCAGAGAAGGCGCGTTCGCGGTTTCGCAGCCAGTCTTTGAGGACTTCGAGACCGCCGACATCGCCAATGGTTTCGGTTGGGGCGTAGAATTCGAGTGCGCCGGATTCGCGGATAATGGATTTTTTCTCGCTGGTTACCATATCGATGCAGGATTCATCGATGGTGCCGCCGTGTTTGATGACCTTTCCCCGTTCATCGCGGATTTCCGCGACGATGCTTTTGCCGAAAACGCGTGTAGCCTGGTTGCTGGAAAGTCCGAGGGCGGATTGAAGGAGTTTTTCGCGGCCGAGGGGGGTCAGGTTTATTCTAATTTTAGAATGGGCGGTGAACCGCTCCAGAATTCCCTTCAGTTCATGAACCCCTGGAGGAGGGAAATCAATCACAAACACGTCATCCTTGAGATCATCGGGAACCTTGGATTGGGGAGAAAGTATAACAATGGTTTTGCGTGTGGATTTGAGTTCCTGCGCGAGATTACGAAGTTGGCGCGTAATCACGGCTTGATTGTGAAGGCAGTTATGAAAGTCCTTTAGTATAAAGACTGCGTCCTGCTCCGCAGGGGCTTTTGAAATGGCTTCGAGGGCGGTTTTGGGATCGCGGGCGTCGGGAGGAGAGCCTCCCACATTGACTATCGACCGGAAATAACCTGCGATATCCCAGGAAATGAGCCTTCTTTGGGGATTCGCCTGGGAGCAGATTTCCTTGAACAGTTCCATAATGCGCTCTTCCTCGTAAGAGATAATCCAGATTACGGTAAAGCGCGAACGGAGATAGATTTCAAGTTCCTCTTTGAATTCCATATTAAGGCGCCTCCTTATCAGGATTTGTATAAATCGGGGGATCGATCCCGCTTATGATAATTTCTCCCTCCGGTGAAATGGCAATTTCCGCTGGAGGAGTGTTTTCGATTTCCTCCAGGCAATATCGTTCTGTCAAGAGATGAATGGTTTTATTGGAGGAGCCTCGCAAGCCGCTGCTGATGCGGCGTTTCAGTTCAAAACGACCCGCAATCACAACGTCCGTATGGTTCAATATTCTTTCTATATCAGGAATGAGACCGATTTCCTCCCATTGATAACCGGTCAGGAGAATCACGGAGAGGGGGGGGGATTTTTTGTGAAGGAGTTCAAGAAAAGCGGCGAGAGGCTGTGATTGAATCAGGGGTTCGCCCCCTGTGATGGTTATTCCCTCGATAGAATCTTTTTGTTTCATGATAAAATCAACAAGGTATCGTATGGGGAATAATTCACCTTCGGTAAGGGAATGAGTTCGAGGATTGAAGCAACCGTTGCAATGGAAGGGGCATCCCTGGGTCCATATAACCGTGCGGCAGCCGGGACCATTTGAGCGGCTTTGTTTAAACATGGCGTGCAGTCGGATAATATTTTTGGCGCTGTTATCATCCATGTATTTCAAATTGGAGGAATTCATATCATTTTCAGCGATTGCCCCTGGAATTACGGTTCAATTCTCTTATCATTAACAAGATCTCATATAAATAAATTTTGTTTAAGGCAAGAATAAAAGATATGTAAATTAACCGCGGTTGTAACGCTTGTATCAGAATTCGTGAAGATGACTTTTAATATTCGTGGTTTAATTTATCCTTTGATGAGGATTTCGACGCCGATGAGGATCAGGACAATCCCGCCGATGATTTCCATCTTGTTTTCGAACAGATGGCCGAAGCGATTGCCAAGATATATCCCGCTATAACAGAGTGAAAATGTAACGATTCCGATGATAACGGGCGCGGCGATGATCGATACCTGCAAAAAGGGCAGGATAATCCCAACCGCCAGGGCGTCGAGGCTCGTGGCTATGGAGAGCATAAAAAGCCGGGAATTCCCGATAACCTCGCGCTTGTTTTTATGGGGATTGAGGCTTTTCGATTCCCAGATCATTTTGCCTCCGATGATTGCGAGAAGGATAAACGCAATCCAGTGATCCACTCCCTGGATGAATTGTTTCATACCGAATCCGGCGAGCCATCCAATCACCGGCATCAAAGCCTGGAAGAATCCGAAGCTCAGGGAGATTCGGAGGGCGTGGCGCACATGCAGCTGTTTCATACAGAAGCCGCAACTGACAGAAACAGCGAAGGCGTCGAGCGCGAGGGCAAAGGCAATGATGAAAATTCTCAGCGTCATACTTCAATCCGCGGGGGGTAGGAGATCGAGCCCGGGCATGGGATCATACCAGGAATCAATAGGGAAAATATAAGATTGCCCTACCTTGACGCGTTTGACTTTTTTCCGGCTGTCGAGTTCGAAGATCAATTTTTCCCCGATGCTGGAAGAGCCGTCCTCTCCCCGCATACGAAACGTGTTTTTACCTTCAGGCGCAAGTTTGATCATGTTTTCCAGGGGATCGTTTTCGAGAGGCGATAAAAGGACAAGATCGCGGTTATAGATCATGATCTGGGCGTCCCACCAGAAATTACGGTATTTTCCCGTAAATTTTTCCCAGGATGGATCGATTTTCTTTTTTCTTTCCGGCGCTGCGGGAGATTTATCCCTGATCAGGGAGGAAATCCATCTCAACATCTGATCGGCGAAAAACAGGGGATCGCCGTCGCTGGAATTGATGCATACAACAACGCCGATTTTTTCATCGGGACAAAGGGAGATGCGCGTTCTGTAACCTGCAAGGGAACCGCCATGGCCAACGATGATCTTGTCATCGAGGCGTTTGACTCCAAAGCCCAATCCCCATCCCCATGTCCAATCCGGCTGAATCCATTGGAGGCGGCGCATTTCCTTCAGAGTGGTTCCTTTCAGAATCTGTTTTCCTCCCCGTTCGCCATCCCGGAATTGCAGGGAAATGAATTTAGCGAGGTCTGTTACATTGGAAGTCAAATTAGCTGCGGGAGTTATTCCTTTAGAATCGGTAAAGGGCATGAGAAGCCTCGATCCATCGGGCATGCGGCGTCCATAGCCTTTTGCAAGTTTTTTTCTTGCCTGTTTATCGAGAACGACTTGGGTATCTTTCATACCCAGTGGATCGAGGATGTGTTTTTTGATATAATCGGCGTAGGGCGTTTCCGAAACCGCTTGAACGATTTCGCCTGCGAGGGAAAGGGCGAGGTTGGAATATTTCCAGATGGTTTCCGTGGCAAAGGCGGTTTCCTGTTTGGGAAGGGTTTCCATGATCTGCCTGGTTGTGGGGAATTGAAAATCGACCCAGTAGGGAAACGCCGCTTCTCTCGGAAGCCCGGAGGTATGGGTTAAAAGGTGGCGGATGGTAACAGGTGGGCATCCGGGTTGGCGTTTTTTGATCCTGAACCAGGGCAGGTATTCTGAAACAGGATCATCCAGGTTGAGTTTGCCGGAATCGCGCAGCTGCATGATGGCTGTCGCTGTAAAGAGTTTGGAGATGGAGGCGATGCGATACAGGGTTTGCGGGGATGCGGGGATTTTTGATTCAGGATCGCTGAAACCGAATCCGTTTGCCCATACAAGGTCCTGATCGAAAACGATGCCTGCGGAAATGCCAAAGAGGTCATTATAAGCCCTGTGGGATTCGATCCAGGTTTCAATGAGGCGGATCAGGGAGGACAATTTTTCGGAGTGCACGAATTTTTTCTTCATTTTTATCAGGAATCCTTTCCTCCTTTTTAAAAAGGATAAGATCAGGGAAGCATTTCGATTTTCAACTGAATTTGTTTTTTCTCGCCGACATCGAGGGTTTGGGAAGATTTATGGTAATCGCCATGCATCGCCTTGATTTCATGTTTTCCGGGCGTTAGATATTTGAAAAGAAATGCGCCATCCGATTCTGTCTGGAAAACCAGATCGCTGTTCAACCAGACAAGGGCGTTCGCGAGCGGTTTTCCGGAAGAGCGATCAACAACCGTTCCCCCTATGGAAGCCATTTGCGCGTCATTCAAACCAAAATAATCCGCAAGCCCGTAAAGAATGGCAAGGGCTTCCTTTCTGCAGGCTGCTGAGGAGCTGAGGCGTTCTTCGGCGCCCGGCGCGTCGAACATCAGGGGACAAACATACACGGCGGTATATTCCTGCGCTGCGTGCATGACTTCCCAGCTGGACCAGTTGTGGTCTTCGGTGGGAAGAGGGGCGCGGCTGTTTATATCGCCCAGTTCTTTACCCGTTCCGAGGAGTTGTCTCAGGTGGAAGGCCATTTTTCCGGAGATTTCCCTGCCGCCATCCCAGCGCGCGCCGGAGCGGGAGACGTTCATTCCGGGTTTTTCATTCATGCCCGGTTCCGGCAGGCGATGTCCGATGGTCAAAAACACATCCGGATTTCGTTCCAGGCCAAAACGCGCTCGCGCCACATTATCCATGCTCTGGTCTTTTGAGCGAGTGATGGAGACATCGGCGCCTGCGCGGCGGAGATAATCATAAAGATAGAGCGCCGTATTCAGATTGACATCGGCAGCGCGCAATCCATGTTCGCCGATGGCGCCGGCATCATCGCCGCCGCCTTCCGGATCGACGATAATCTTTTTTGCGTTCAGAATCCCCCCAAACAGGGCGCTTTTCGTTTCAAATTGAACGGAATCTTTCAGGGACATGATAGGGAGTTCTCTTTTTTCGACAAATGAGGCGTTGCCGGAAAGATTGCGTGCGGATATGGCGAGGGCGCGGGGAAGTTTGCCTCTATCGGAGGAAATCCGGATGATCAGTTTTCCCGTATCCGGATTGAAGAAATAATCATACATCTGTTTCCCATCGAGTTCGATCCGGATGCGCTGGGGATCAACAAGGGCGTCGCCGGGTTTGGAAACAATCTCTCCCGTGACGCTGCCATCGGGATGGGGGGTGATTTTCCCGTCCATTTTGATTAGCGGTCTTCCTCCCTCAAAAAATTTTTCGATTCCCCGGAAGTAGGCGGCGGCTATGGCGCGCAAGTATTCTTCGCTATCAAGCCTTTGTTCCTCTTCGGGATTTGCGAGATAGGATGGTTCGATGAGAACGGCGGGGTAAGCGTTTTCCCTTAAAACGCCGTAAGCCCAGCACATATAAGGTTTGCCGGGAAGTTTCAGGGTAGCCTGCATTTCCCTGTGGATGCGCCGGGCGGCGTCTTCGCTGGGGCCCCCGTCGTCCTTGAAATGGTAAAAGGATTCGATGCGATTCATGCTGCTGTCGCCCTGGGCATTGGCGTTATGGTGCAGGGAGAGAAAGAGATCGGTATTATGTTGTTTGTTCAATTTACATCGATCGGTCAAACTTACGCTTTTATCTTCGCTTCTTGTCAGAATGACCGTGGCGCCGGCTTTTTCGAGCATTTCCTTGAGGATAAAGGCTTCGCGAAGATTGACATCCTTTTCTTTAAGCCCCTTGACGCCGACGGCGCCGGATTCCATTCCGCCATGCCCGGGATCGAGGCAGATTTTTTTTCCTTTGAGGGAAGAAGAGAAGTCCTGTGTGGATTGCCCTGGGGATTGCTCTTCACACTTGGCGCTGTTTGAAAAACAGAGCAGAAAAGCCATGCCGATACACGCCATCTTAAGAGAAATTCCGAGATCAACCATTCCATGGGAAAGGCAAATATCCTTCATGATCCTCCTCCTCGATGTCCTTTATGAAGTTTCGAGACAAATTTTTTCACGACTCTTTTCATGATGATGGCATAATCCGACCAACCGGGTTTCCAGTTTTCCCACCTGTTCAGGGCATTGAAGTCAACGCCGGGTTGACGCATGAACGGATCTGAAAGCTGGCGGGAAATCCTTTTCAAACAGGATATATCCCGCCTGTCGAAAATCTGTTCCCTTCCATAATCCCCGTAAATGGGATAGAAATATGTGGAAGTCACTCCCAATCGTTTTCCCATCTTTGCGAAATCCGCCAATTCATGGTGATTCGATTTCATCACTGTCATGCTGATGAGGAGTTCACGGATGAAGCCTTCCTTGTATTTGCCCGCGAGGAATTCGAGGTTTTCCTGGAGAATATCCCAATCCCCACCAATCCGAATCTCCTCATAAGTTTCTTTTGTCGCAGCGTCAATGGAAACCACAACCCAATCCAGTTTCAGATGCTGGATTTTATCCCACATATCGGGGGTAAAGAGGATGCCGTTTGTATTGATGAGAAATCGGGCATCGGGATATTTCCGGGAATCGAAATCAAAGAGGAACTCGCGAACTTCAGGAACAAAGAAGGGCTCGCCGTCGCCGAGGAGTTTGATGCGTTTCAGGGAGGGAAGGAGGGGCTCCATATCTTCGAGCGCTTTCCGGATGAGCGCTCCGTCGGATTTGGCGCGGCGCGGGGCTTCGCACATGATGCAGCAGAGATTGCAGCGGGAGTCGCAGGTCAGACCGATCTGAAGGGGACCGAATGGCATTTCCGTTTTGCCTTCCCTGATCGCCTGCAGCATTTCCTGCGTGATAGGGAGCTGATCCGGAGTGGTTGGGGAAATGAAATCAACGGAGACCCAGGTATCGTTGAGAATCTGGGGGCATACTTTTTCATTGCAGAATTTACGCCATTTGCCTCCTTCGAACATGGATTCGCGGAGTTCCCGGAATCGCGTTCCATTCCAGATGTCCAGTAGAGAGCGTTCATTGATATTTCCCAGGTTGCCTTTGAACCAGGAGCTGCAGCAGGGGGTGACCTCGCCATTCTGGTTCACCTCGAGCCATCGAAAGGGATTGAGGCAGCGAACGCGGCGCGGGCGCGCCGGATCGTTGCGAGGCGCTGCGGCAAATCTCGATGAATAAATTTTGTCGACCACGTCAACTATATTGTCAGAAATTTTCTCCATATTTTTATTATCCATCATTTAATCGAATAAATAATACTTTCGATATCCAATCCCTGTCAAGATATGGTTGGACTTCTGAATTTTGGAAGATAATCTTATATTGTAACGGAGTCGGGATTCGCCGCTTTATTCATCACGCGGAGGATGTTTTCACCTGCGATTTTTATCAGGTCTTCTGAGGAATACCCCCTTTTCATAAGTTCGGCAAACAAATTGGGAAAAAGCGAGACATCCTCCAAACCGAAAGGGGGGGTGCGGAATCCGGCGAAATCGGAACCGATCCCGATATAGTCAATTCCCGCCACATTTCGCACATGGTCTATATGATCGGCGATCTGTTCCATTGTAGCGGGAGGCGTGGGGTTGAACTTCTCCCATTTCCTGATTTCCTCTTTCGCCTTTTCCTCATCCTCGGGGTAAAGGGATTTGAGCCGCTTCCATTCCTTATGAAGGATGTCATGATGTTTTCTGGCGTCATCGTTGAGAAACATGTTCACGAAGGTGATCATGATGACCCCGTCTTTATCCGCCATGATTTTCAGGATATCATCGGGAACGTTGCGTGGGGAATCGCAAACGGCGCGCGAGGAGGAATGGGAAAAGATCACAGGGACGTCGCTTACATCGAGAACCGCCTGCATCGTTCCGATAGAGGCGTGAGAGATATCCACCATCATTCCCAACCGGTTCATCTCCCGCGCCACCTTTTTCCCGAGAGGGGAAAGCCCTCCATGAACCGTTTCTCCCGTTGCGGAATCAGCCAGCGCGTTGGTTTCCGCACCGGCAATTGTCAGGTATCGCGCGCCGGAGTGATGGAACTCTCGCAGGATTTCGAGGGAGCCGTCAATGGAGTGTCCCCCCTCCATGCCTATCAGGGATGCAATCTTTCCGGCGGCGTGAATGCGCCGGACATCCTGGGCAGTAAGCGCGATTTCCAGGTGATCGGGATATTTATCAACCAGGCGATGAACCAGGGCGATTTGCTCTCTGACGAATTTTGATGCGCCGTCCTTTGCCCAGCTGTCGGGGACGAAAACGGACCAGAACACGCCGCCCACTCCGCCTGCGCGGAGACGCGGGATGTCGGTTTTCATAAGGGGATCGATATCTGCGGTACTTTGGGAAAAGTCAAAGGACTCGAGGTCGCTGTTGAATTCCCTGCGAATCCTCCAGGGCGTATCGTTGTGTCCATCGAGAAGGGGTGACTTCATAAAAAGCCCCCTGACTTTATCTATCAATTCCGCATCAAACCTGATTTTTTCAGAAACCATGTTTTTCTCTTATTGAACATTAATCCTGGTTTTTTGATCGTTTGATTTGGAGATGTCAACTCTCATCATGATCTCCCCTATCTTATCCGCTGCGGCCTCGATGATGAAATTATGATCCACTCCCTCGTGAGGATGAAAGGCGACATTATCGGGATAAAGATCAGCGAGATTTTTCCCCATGGAAAAGGGAACCATATCATCGGCTTTTCCGTGGAAAATATGAATTACCGAATATGGATTTGTTGAAACGATCCGCCCCAGGGCGCGAACGTTATCATAGCGATCGAGGAGGAGATGACAAAGGGGCCATCCAACCGTTTGGCGCGCCATATCGAGAAGCGAGGAAAAAGGCGCTAAAAGGATTGCCTTTTTTACCGGATGTTTCTCCGCAAACTGAAGCGAGGCGGCGGTCCCGAGGGAATGGCCGAGGATATTCAGGTCTTGTTCCAGGATTTTCGGTTCAACCTTCAGATATTGCGCCAGGGTTTGAAACGCTGCGTCGCTTGATTCCCCGATTGTTTTATATTCTGGTTTTCCTTCGCACAATCCGTAACCCGGATAATCCACAAGAAGGATTCCCAGAGAGGGAGGAAATATTGTATCCTGATACACGAGCCAGTCAAGGGCGAGAGAGGCGTTTCCTCCGAAGAAAATCCAGAGGGATTGTGGCGGCGCAGATGGATTTGTTTTGGGTGGAATATAAAAACAAACCTGCCTTCCGCTCGAGGCGCGATACTCGATTTCGATCGCTTCAGGGGGAAGCCCCAGTTTATAGGAAGGCTCATATCGCCGCGGGAAATAGATCATACGCCTCTGGTAAAAAAAAAGGAAAATTGCGACGGCAAGAAATAATCCGAGAATGATAATGACAAGCATGACAGCTACCCTTCTGACGCCTTTACGAAGAGAAGATCGGGGAAGAATCCTGTCATCGGATACGGATGGTTCATTTTTCATTCTCGATACGCCTTGCCGGATTCGGGTCGCCACGTTTTAGGATCAGTTTTTTTTCTTCGGAAAAACCAGAGGCAGCAATCGCGAATATTTTTTCATCGGCTCTCTTACGCTCTTGATAGCCTCATCCCAGAAATCCGGGGAAGAGAGGTTTCTGCCGATGCTTTTCCTGGCGACATTCTCACATGTATCGCTTCCCGTCATCTCCAGAAATTTCTCGTATTTGGGGAGAAACGATTTTCCCTCGCTCTGGAACAGGGCAAAAATCCCCTTACTGAGAAGGTAACCGAATGTGTAGGGGAAGTTGTAAAAGGTGACTTCCGTGATGTAGAAATGGAGTTTGGACGCCCAGTAATAAGGATCTTCCTCCCCTTTCGCGAGTGTTTTTCCATAGATGCGCCGCTGGGTTTTGATCATCAGTTCCTTCAAATCGCTCACGCCGAGTTCGCCTTTTGCGCGCGCCTCGTAAAAAGATTTTTCAAATTCATAACGCATGGTTATATTCAAGAGGAACGCCACGGCATGATTCAAATCCTGATCCAGGATATAACATTTGACCGCGTCGCTGATGGAGGCGTCATCGAGGAGTCCGTTCGAGAGGATTCCCTCCGCAAAAGTGGATGCGGTTTCCGCGAGCGTCATGGGGTAATCGTGGGCAAAGGGGCGGATATCCTTCATGATATAGCTGTGAAAGGCATGGCCGACTTCATGAGCCAATGTATTGACATCGCCCAGGGAGCCCTGGTATGTCATAAAGATGCGGGACTGTTTGATGTGTGTGGAAGATGTGCAGAAACCTCCGGGGCGCTTGCCGTTTCTGGGTTCCCAATCCACCCATTTTTTGTCATAGACGTATTTTTCAAGGAACTCGCCGAGTTTGGGATAAGAGCGAACAAAGGAGTCCCTTACTATGGCTTTTCCCTTTTCCCAGGGAAAGCGTTCCATTTCCGGAATATCGAGGGGGGCGGAGGTATCATACCATGCCAGGGCGGGCAATCCGAATATCTTCGCCTTCATCTTGAGGAAACTGCGGGGAATATCCAGGTTGTCATATACAGCTTCGAGCATGGCATCGAGCGTTTTGCGGGAAATTCCGGATTGAAAAAGAGCCACATCCAGGAAATGCGGGATGCGGCGGTGACGGTTCAAACTATGGCGAGTACCAGATATTGCGTTCAGGGCTGCGGCTGCGATATGTTCCAGGGATTGCCAAGCGGCGTTTCCGCCGATAAAGGCGGCGCGGCGAACCCGGCGGTCTTTATCCTCGAGAAGCGTCGTTCTTTGAGACATGGGAAGGCGTTTTCTGGTTCCATCGGGAAATTCCATATCGAATTCCAATCTGCCGGAAAGAGTGTCATAAAGTCGTCCCCACGCCCCGATGCCATCGACGCCGAGGTCGGTCGCCAGAATCTCCTTATCGGGAGACATCGTATATCGCGATTGTATGGAGAGACGTTTCAGAAAATATTGAATGCCATCAAAGGATTTTCGTTTGATAAAGGAAGAGAAAACGTCATTGGGGCATCCTTTGATCCCCCGGAGCATTTCAATGAAAATCTTGGAGACAGAAGCCCACAAGAGGGCAAGATTCGCATCTTCCCGCAGATAATCCTCGTTGCGACTATCCGCAGCGCACAAACAGCCCACGTAAGAGCTGACATGCCCGAGTCGCGAGACGATATTTTCGCTTTTGAGAAAAACCTTTTCCCAATCCGGCTCATTCTTTCCGGATAAAGGTTTCAGGCTGCGGGCTTTTTTCAGAAATGAATTGATGTCTTTTTCAAGAGCGATCTTGAACTTTTTCATCTCCGTACCGTCGAATTCGGGGAAAAAACTCGTCAAATCCCAGTTCATGGTTTTATCCTTTCCTCAATAATGCATTTTTCCGGGGATGACGCCCCTGACTCCCCCTCGAGGATCAGGCGCATCCCCTTTTCTACGCGGAATGAGATGCACATGACAGTGAAAAATCGTTTGCCCCGCATCTGCGCCGCAATTGACTCCGATATTGAAACCTGTAATGGCTGCGTCCTGTTCCATAAGCCGCGCGCGGCTCATCCCCACAATTTCATAAATACACTGTCTTTCTTTTTCGAAAAGGTCGAAACAATCCCCCACGTGGCGGATCGGTAAAACAAGAATATGTCCGGTGGTAACGGGGAAGGCGTCGTAAATCGCAAACGCCGATTCATTTTTCAAAAGATATTCCCCTCTTTCCAACTTTTCACAAAAGATGCAGGAAGATGGCGCTTTGTCCTTTTGGATTATAGTCTTATTCATAGTCTTTTTGTTTCCAGATGTAACGCTTTATATCTTTGGAAAAAGTTACAAGGACATCAATTTCTTCCCCCTTCTTTCTCGCAAAAATCGAGTTTCAGGATTTTATCGATACGGCGTTTATGTCGATCTCCCTCGAACTCCGTGTTCATCCAGATATCCACGAATTTCAACAACTCGTCTTCACTGAATTCTTTTCCACCGAGGCACAATACGCGGGAATCATGATGTTTGCGCGTCATGGCAGCGGTTTTTTCGCTGTAAACCAGCGCTGCGAGAATGCCGGGGAATTTATTGGCAGCCATGCACATGCCGATTCCATTAGTGCAGATCAGGATTGCGCGATCATTCTTCTTGTCAACAACGCTTTGAACGGCGGGTATAGCAAAATCGGGATAATCGCAGGAATCCAGGTTATGGCAACCGAAATCCTGTATGGAATGCCCCTGTCTTTCGAGCGTTTCCCTGATTTTCATTTTGACGGAAAAGCCTCCGTGATCACTTGCAAGCGCGATTTTCATTTTTCCTTGCTCCCGATAAAGTTAAAAAACAATAAAACCTTTTGCGGGAATTGCAAATAGAAAACAACGGAAAATAAGATGCGGAGTGCGTGGGGAATGCGCCCTCCTTCGTTAAACACAAGGTTTAACTACGGAGGGTAAAAATGCGGAATGCGGAGTGCGGAATGCGAAATTTTTTAAATATTATTTGAATACCTCACTTTAAATCCCGCCGATGGCGGGACTTCGTCATCACGCCTTCAGCGTGATTCCTCAGCATAACCATCCGCCTCAAGTCAAACTTCTTATTATTATCTTTGAATACCTTACTTTTCACTTTTAACTTTAAACTTTTAACTTTTTTCGCGGATTAATGAATTATAAACCCGGAATATTGGGGCGTGGGAGTAGGCGTAGGCGTGGGCGCATTGCCATTGCTTACTCCCGGCGTCGCTTCCTTTAAGACAAAATCTACGGAATTGTTATTGGCGTCTGCGCCATCAGGGAGACGCGAAAGAGAATAGAAACTTGTATCCGGACTATCTGTTCCCGCATTACCCGTATCCGTTGAACCGGCGGGATGCACAAGATCGCTTTGATAGGATACGGAATCTATGATTGTATAAGGAGGCGAAGAAAGGCGGATGTAAACGCCATCAGGCCCATTCTGAATACTTAAGACTCCGCTCATGGTTTCATCAATATAAACGGATACATCGGAGCTGTCATTCTGGGTTCCCAGAACATGATACTGCCCTGAATGAAGGTCCTTTGATTGGGGCGTGAAAGTGAAATAGGTCTCAGAGGTAGCCCCGTTAAAACCGATAACCTGTATACAGGAGAGATCTATCGTGTTGGAACTGACATTCTTGAGTTCTATGAAAGACTCTGAGTCAATGCCAGGATCATTATAATCGATCTCGTTGATGACAATATCTCCCGGGGAAATTACAATGATGGGCGTAGGCGTAGGCGCATTGCCATTGCTTTCCCCCGGCGTCGCTTCCTTAAAGACAAAATCTACGGAATTGTTATTGGCGTCTGCGCCATCAGGGAGACGCGAAAGGGAATAAAAACCTGAATCCGGAATATCAGTTCCCGCATTACCCGTATCCGTTGAACCGGCGGGATGCATAAGCTCGCTTTCATAGGATACGGAATCTATGATTGTATCAGGATCCGAAGAAAGGCGGATGTAAATGCCATCAGGACCATTCTGAATGCCGGAGACTCCGCTCATGGTTTCATCAATATCAACGGATACATCGGAGCTGTCATTCTGGGTTCCCAGAACATGGTACTGCCCTGAATGAAGATCCTCTGATTGGGGTGTGAAAGTAAAATAGGTCTCAGAGGTTGCCCCATTAAAACCGATAACCTGGATATGGGAAAGATCGATAGTATTGAAACTGACATTTTTGAGTTCTATGAAAGACTCTGTGTCAACGCCAGGATCATCATAATCGATTTCGTTGATGACAATATCGCCCGGGGAAATTCCAATGATGGGCGTTGGCGTTGGCGTTGGCGTTGGCGTGGAAGTTGATGTTGATGTCGGCGTAGGGGTGGGAGAAGAATTCCAGATTTCCGCCACCCACTCTGGGTGATCGATGAACGGATTGCGGTTGCCCTGGTTCTGATAAACCACATCATTGCGATAGCGTTCCTTATCATCAACCGGGTCCATCTGATGCCACTGGAGCAGGGTATCCAGAATTCCCATATAAGCAATAGAGACATTGGTATCTGTTGTAACAATATTCTCCCTGTCATTTGTCAGGATAAGATCAGGCTCCGCGCAACCGGAAATCCCGTGGGTTCCCCCTTCATAACGCACATCGAGATAAAGAAGGGCTCGCGCAACATCGCCGCGCCTTCCGGGCCATACTTCCCAGGCGCCGGTATTGCCTGAACCGCTTCTGTAGTTCGCCATGCCGCTCTCCAGGGGAAGCGCCGGATATGCCGTACAGTCTGAAACGCAGAAATCGTAAGGGATGTTTCCCCGTGTGGAATTGTAGCTGGCGTCGCAGGCAAAAAGGTGGTGGCAATCCGTATAGGGATAATTGCATGAGACATCATCGGGAAATCCGTAAGATTTGGGCCAGGCATGTTCCTGGTTCCAGGAGGTGGTATCGGTTTTGGCATAGCTGGCGTTTTTATATACATCGAGGATATTGCTGGAATTACTGGAGTCCTCATCCGCAGCGGCGAGAACGGGGCGGGTTTCATCCGTATAAATCAGGCGCTGATGATCATCAATGATTTCGTGAAGGGCGTTGCGAAGCGCTGTTCCTGATAATCCGATGGCGGAGTCGTAATATCCCGAAGGCGGATCAGCGCTTATCCCGAACAAGGCGGAACAGAAAATAGACAAACACATCATGCAGATGGCTGATTTGGGAAAATATTTCATTTTGTCACTCCCGCGTCTGATACAAGATAAATTAAAAAGGCGATTATATCTTGGACATGAGGAAAATGCAATCAAATTAAAGAAGAAATATAGCGCAATTCCACAAGACTTATTGTTTTTTTTAACCACAAAAAATTCTGTTTTTCTTCTTTTTTATAAAAGTTTTTGATTGGTTCTTTCGTGGTTTGATGGCGAGTTTTTCGATTATACGCGGGCTTTTTGATTTTCTACCACTAATCGCACGAATTTCCACGAATCTTCTTTTTTTCCCGACCGATCCGCCACGTCTGGCGGATGCCTCCGGGATCTCCCGGTTCTCGCGCATCGAGTTTCCACTCATGACTCGGGATCATGATGGGTTGCTACTCCTTTCATGTAGGGCTCTTTCATCCCCTAATCGATGCCGGTTTATCCCGGCGCTCAGCATACAGGATTTTTCTAGGGTTTGACCCCGTCTCCTTTGTCCTTTCTTTGCCAAGAAAAATGATGAGCCTTCCATGGGAGCGGGAGTCGGGATTTTTACTTGACTTTCCATTGAGTTATATCAATCTACCAATTAATATTAGCCATTCGTAATTTATTTATAATCCATCAGGAAAGGGATATTTCCATGCGATTCTTACATCGTTTCCGCCTTTTGGCTTTTCAATTCTGCGTTATTTTCATCATTTCCATCTGCGCAGTACGTCAAACGCTTGCGGAAAACAAGCTGCAACGCCCGCATATCGTTTTCCTACTGACCGATGACATGGGTTGTGGCGACGTCAGCTGTTATTCTTCAGGAATAGGCGTACCCACGCCCAATATTGACCGGCTGGCAAGGGAGGGAATCCGCTTCACGCAGTTTTATGTCATGGCGCCTATCTGCTCCCCTTCCCGTACAGGGCTTTTGACCGGACGTTTTCCCGCGGAATTAAGAATAACCAGCTTTTTGCAAACGAGGCAGGGGAACCGGGAGTGCAACCAGAACGATTATCTCGATCCTGACGCTCCCACGCTTCCCGACATGCTGAAATCCTCAGGTTACAAAACAGCCCACATCGGTAAATGGCATCTCGGAGGAGGGCGCGATGTTGACAACGCCCCTTCCATAGGGAAATACGGATATGACGAATGGATATCGACATGGGAAAGCCCGGAGCCCCATCCGGATCTGGGAGTAAAATACGCCCCCTGGGATACGCAAATGGAACCGGGGCAGGCGCAGAGGCATGACCGCACGAGATACATGGTGGATAAAACCCTTGATTTCCTTAGGCTCAATAAAGAGCAGCCGTGTTATGTCAGTTTGTGGCCTGATGACACCCACACGCCGCATCGTCCATCACCGGAAATGTTAAAAAAGTATGGAGGGAGCAAGGATGACCGTAAGACGCCTCTAAAAAATTTCAAGGGAGTTCTGGAGGAGTATGACAAACAGATCGGCAGATTGCTGGATGGAATTCGGGAACTCGGGATCGAAGAGAACACGATTGTAATCTTCACGGCGGATAACGGACCTGCGCCGCACCTGGAGCATCAGAGAACCGCGGGATTGCGCGGGGCAAAACTGAGTTTATATGAAGGGGGTATCAGGGAACCGTTTCTCGTTCGATGGCCGCGTATAATTCCAAAAGGGAAGGTGAATGAAACAACCGTTCTTTCCGGGGTGGATTTATTCCCCACGTTATGCAAACTGGCGAATGTCGAGATTCCATTGGAGGTTTCAAAGAGCCTTGCCGGGGAGGATTTATCCGGCGCCTTTTTCGGAGAAACGCCCCAGCGCAAAAAGAAAATCTTCTGGGAATACGGGGGACGCCGGGCGGATGGAGGCGGCAGGCCCCGCGATGCGTTCGACCGGAGCCCCACTGTTGCGATTCGCGATGGAAAATGGAAACTCCTTGTGGAAGCCGATGGAACAAACCGGCAATTATACGACATTCCCGCAGATCCGCATGAAACGCAGAACCTGTACCTTAAGGAAACAAAGATTGCCGATGAATTGACATCGCAAGTTTTAACATGGAGAAGGAGTCTTCCTGATAGAAATCACGGCGCAGCGGCGCCTCGACCAAATGAAAAATGATTCCATCTTCGTCACGCTGATGGCGTGACTATGAAGGGACAAGAAATATACAATTAAAAATGTAAAATGAATGGGTCTCCTTCCCGCTGAAGGTTCAAATATCACGAGAAAAGAAATTTTAACCATATAAAGGAGCAATGCCATGCGAATGAAAACCATTATGACGTTTCTGATGGTGGCGCTTTTTCTATCCATGCGTACGATGCTGGAAATCTGCGCCGCGCCGCCCCAGCGCCCTAATATCATCGTGATCATGTCGGATGATATGGGATGGTCGGACCTGGGATGCTACGGAGGAGAGATGTACACTCCAACGCTCGATGAGCTTGCCAGGAACGGAGTCCGATTCACGCAATTCTATAACACCGCGCGATGCTGCCCTACCCGGGCGTGTCTTTTATCAGGACTCTATCCGCATCAGGCGGGAATGGGACACATGACAGGCAGCCGTTCAACCCATGAGGGATACAGCGGCGACCTGAACAACCGTTGCGTTACCATTGCCGATGTTCTGCGCGAAGCGGGTTATTCCACCTACGCCATAGGGAAATGGCACGTGACCCGTTATGGAGGCGCCGAGGGTCCCAAACACAATTGGCCCCTGCAAAGGGGTTTCGATAAATATTACGGCTTGATCTGGGGAGTCAGCAGCCAATACGATCCAGCCGTTTGCCGCGGAAACCAGTATTACAGCTGTGAAAGCGATCCGGAATACAAATCCAGCGAGTTCTACTTCACCACGGCATTGAGCGATAATGCGGCGGAGTTCATCAAGCGGCATGAAAAGGAATCGCCGGAAAAGCCTTTTTTCATGTATGTGGCTTACACAGCGGCGCATTGGCCCATGCACGCCCTGGAAAGAGACATTGCGAAATACAAGGGAAGATTCGACGCGGGGTATGACGTTCTACGAAAAGAGCGCATCGAAAGGCTGAAAAAAATGGGGCTGATCGATCCCAATTGGGAACCAACCCCCACACAACGGAAATGGGAGGATGTGGAAAACAGGGAATGGGAACTGCGCTGCATGGAGGTTTATGCAGCGATGATCGACAGCATGGATCAGGGGATCGGGAAAATCGTTGCGGAGTTGAAACGGCAGAATAAATTCGACAACACATTGATCTTTTTCCTTCAGGATAATGGGGGATGCGCGGAGGAAGTCGGGCGGCAGATTCAGAAAAAGCTTCCGAAAAATCTTCGTCCCCTTGGCGCGGATGAACTTCCCGCAAGCGGGCATCCGAAACAAACGCGCGATGGCAAGCCCGTTCGCCATGGTCCGGGCGTCATGCCCGGAGGCCCGGATACCTACATCGCTTATGGCTTGGGTTGGGCGAATGTCTCCAATACGCCTTTCCGCGAATACAAGCACTGGGTGCATGAGGGGGGAATTTCCACTCCCCTGATTGCGCACTGGCCCAAGGGAATATCCGAAACCCTCAGGAATAAATTCGTAAAAGATCCCGCTCATCTAATCGATATCATGGCTACATGCGTTGATCTTGCCGGTGCGAAATATCCGGGGGAATACAAGGGGGAAAAAATCGTTCCGATGCAGGGGGTGAGCCTTGCGCCTTCTTTTGAAGGAAAAGCCCTGGAACGCAAGGAACCCATTTTCTGGGAACACGAGGGCAATCGCGCAGTGCGTGAGGGGAAGTGGAAACTGGTTGCAAAGTCAGACCAGCCCTGGGAACTGTACGATATGGAAAAGGATCGAACCGAGATGAACAACCTGGCGGAAAAAGAGCCCGAAAAGGTGAAGGATCTATCTGCCAAATGGGACGCCTGGGCTGCGCGCTCCCATGTCTTGCCGCTGGGAACATGGAAGAAGGAACCTGAACCCAAAACCACCAAAACCTTTTTCATACTCAAGCAGGATGATGAGATTGACCGTGAGAACGCCCCTGTGGTAAAAGAGCGCGATGTAACGATTACTGTGGAAATACTCGAACATGCGCCCGAAGGCGTGATCATCGCGCAGGGGGGATTGGCGCACGGCTATTCCCTTTATATGATGAACAATCGCCTTAACTTTGCGATTCGAAAGAATGATGAATTGACAACCATTGCGGCAAAAAAGCCCCTTCCCAAAGCCCCTGTTACCGTTACGGCAAAGATCGAAAAAGGCGGCGCTATCAGCGTCTCGCTGGATAAAAAAGAACTCGCGTCATCCCCAAAAGGCGGGCCTCTTGCCATCACGCCGCTCGATGTCCTGAGCGTGGGATACGACTCCGGGGATCCGGTCGGATCTTATTCCGACGATTTCCCCTTTAAAGGCAAATTAGGAAAGGTTTCCGTCGATACCGGAGAAAAGAAATAAACAAAGGAACGTTCCATGAGAAATAAACAGATCATGAGAAATATCCTCCGAATCAAGGTTTTGATCATCGCTGCGTTGTTTGCCGTGTTTTTCACCCTCCATGCCGTATTGGACATTTCCGCAGCGCCGCCCAAACGCCCCAATATCATCCTGATTCTTTCAGATGACATGGGATGGTCGGACCTGGGATGTTTCGGGGGCGAGATGCGCACGCCAAACCTTGATTCGCTCGCCAGAAATGGTTTGCGATACACGCAGTTTTACAATTTTTCACGCTGCTGCCCCACGCGCGCCTGCCTTTTGACCGGACTCTATTCCCACCAGGCGGGAATGGGGCACATGACGGTTGATTGGGGATACGAGGGCTATCGGGGAGACTTGAATAATCGGTGCGTTACGATCGCCGAGGTTTTGCGAGAAGCGGGATATGCCAATTACGCCATTGGGAAATGGCATGTCACCAGATACAACAAACCGAGCCTTTCCACTCATAACTGGCCTTTGCAGCGCGGATTCGACAAATATTATGGACTGATCTGGGGTATGAGCAGCTTTTATGATCCGGCTATATGCCGCGGGAACAACTATTACACCTGCGAAAACGAACCGGGATACAAATCTGACGAGTTCTACTTCACAGACGCCCTGAGCGATAATGCGGTGGAGTTTTTGAAACAGCATGAAAAGGAGGCGCCCGATAAACCCTTCTTCATGTATGTCGCCTATACAGCCGCACATTTTCCCATGCACGCCCTCGAGAAGGATATTGCGAAATACAAGGGAAAATTCGATGCCGGATACGACGCCCTTCGAAAACAGCGCATCGAACGTCTGAAGAATATGGGATTGATCGATCCCAAATGGCAGCCTTCCCCAACTGATATGAAGTGGGAGGAGGTTCAAAACAGGGAATGGGAACTGCGTTGCATGGAAGTGTATGCAGCGATGATCGACAACATGGATCAGGGAATCGGGCGGATCATGGCGGAACTGAAACGGCAGGATAAATTCGACGATACTCTGATTTTTTTCCTTCAGGATAACGGGGCGTGCGGAAGGGACGTTGGCAGAAAACCGGATAAAAATCTCCCGAAGAACCTGCGCCCCCTTCGCCCCGATGAACTTCCCTCAGGAGCGCATCCCAGGCAGACGCGCGATGGAAGACCCGTTCGCCATGGACCCGACGTCATGCCCGGAGGGCCGGACAGCTTCATCGCTTATGGGCAGGGATGGGCGAACGTCTCCAATACGCCGTTCCGGGGATACAAACGCCAGACCTACGAGGGCGGGATCGCCACGCCCCTGATTGCGCATTGGCCCAAGGGGATTTCTGAATCTCGCGGGAATGCCCTCGTAAACGAGCCCGCTCATTTGATCGATATCATGGCGACGCTTGTGGATATTGCGGGAGCGAAATATCCTGAAGAATATAAGGAAAACAAAATCATCCCTATGCAGGGTATAAGCCTTGTCCCTTCCTTCGAGGGGAAATCCCTTGATAGAAAAGAGCCCCTTTTCTGGGAACACCACGGCAACCGGGCAATACGGGAAGGCAAATGGAAACTGGTCGCCGATTTTGGAATGCCCTGGGAACTATACGATATGGAAACGGATCGAACCGAGATGAATAACCTCGCGGAAAAATACCGGGAAAAGGCAAAGGAGTTAGAAGCGAAATGGGACGCCTGGGCTGCAAGATCGAATGTCGCGCCTCTTGGCGCTGGAAGAAAGGAAGATGAATCCGATGAACCGGAATCATCCGAAAACATCTTCGAATTGAAACAGGGCGATGAACTCACCCGGAAAAAGGGTCCCATGGTAAAAGAGCGCGATGTTACGATCACTGCGGAAATCCTCGAACACGGCGCCGAAGGCGTAATCATCGCACAGGGGGGATTGGCGCACGGTTACTCGCTCTATATGAAGAATGGACGCATCCACTTTGCGATTCGAAAGAATGATGAATTGACCACCATTGAGGCAAAAGAGTCTCTCCCCAAGGCGCCGGTTACCGTTACGGCAAAGATCGAAAAGAACGGCGCCATTCGCATCATGCTGGATAATAAAGAGCTGGCGTTTTCCCCGAAAGGCGGCCCCCTTGCCATAACGCCCATCGATATATTGAGCGTGGGAAAGGATGCGGGTGATCCGGTTGGGGATTATTCCGGGGAGTTTCCTTTTAAAGGCAAACTGGGAAAAGTCAAAATTGAAACAGGAAGCGGAGAAAAACAGGAAACGCCCCGATGAGTTCGAACATAAGAAAAGCATGGCAGGTCATGGCAAAACCCATTGGACCTGTATGCAATCTCGATTGCGAGTATTGCTATTACCTGGAAAAGAAAAACCTGTATCCGGATCAGACCGATTTCAGGATGCCAGAGGCGGCGCTGGAGCGGTTCATTGAATCCTACATCCGTTCCCAGGATATTCCCGTAGTGACCTTTGTATGGCAGGGAGGCGAGCCGACGCTTCTGGGAGTGGATTATTTCCGAAACATCATAAAACTTCAGAAAAAATATGCAGGAGGGAGGGAAATCTGCAACTCCCTTCAAACCAACGGGATTCTTTTGAATGACGAATGGGGGGAATTTCTTGCAGAAAATCATTTTCTTGTGGGGATCAGCATTGACGGTGATAAAAAACTGCACGACGCCTATCGCCGCGATCGTGGAAGGCAGCCGAGTTTTGACAGGGTGATGCGCGGGGTGGAAATTCTGAAGAAACATTCCGTGGAATTCAACACGCTGACCGTTGTCAACCGTAAAAATTCCTTTCACGGCGTTCGGGTGTATGATTTCTTGAAAAATATCGGTTCGCAGCATATCCAGTTCATCCCCATCGTGGAACGCCTTCCGGATGAAGCAGCGAGAAAGTGGAATCTGGAACTCGCCGCTCCTCCGGATCTGCGTGATAAAAATCCGGAGGATTGCCCGGTCACCTCGTGGAGCGTAACGCCTCGACAATACGGCGTATTCCTGTGGAGCGTGTTTTCCGAATGGGTCAAGAACGATGTTTCCAAGGTGTTTGTTTATACCTTTGAAGAGGCGCTGGCGAGCTGGTGCGGAATGGAACCCGCTTTGTGCGTGTTCAACAAGACATGCGGAAAAGCCCTGGTGATCGAACACAACGGCGACGTTTACTCGTGCGATCATTACGTTTATCCGGCGTACAAGCTCGGCAATATCATGGAACAGCCTTTGAGCAAGATGGCGACCTCTGCAAAACAGCAGGCTTTTGGAAACGACAAATTCGATTGTCTTCCGAAGTATTGCCTCGAGTGCGAATATTTCTTTGCATGCAGAGGGGAATGCCCGCGGTATCGTTTTTTGAAAACGCCTGATGGGGAACCGGGGCTCAATTATCTTTGCGAGGGGTACAAATATTTTTTCAGGAATGTCGATCCGTATATGAAGAAAATGGCGGCTTTGCTGAAAGAGGGAAAATCCCCGGCGCTGATCATGGAAAAAGGGAACTAATGATCATGTAGAGGAATCAAGCCGTTTTCGCATCTCATTTTCTGTGATACCCCCTTTTGATTTCAAATGGGAGCGAGATCGAGTAATAATTTTTTGAAATGTGGGATTGGCGCTTAATCGAATAGTCTCAAGATCTGATTGTTTAATAGATACCAAAGCAGCAAAAGGTTTCCCATTTTTAGTCAAAATAACGGGTCCTTTTTCAACATCCCTTGCATAATCCATAAGCGGCGCCTTTGCCTTTGCCATCTCAAGTGTTTTCATAATTCAATCACCTCTTTCCCGATGAGAATCTTGTTTCTCTGTTTTACGCCAACCGCCAAAACTTTAACCATTCTTTCCGGTTCTTCATCAACATCATAATAAACTCTCAAATCTCCGATTCGCAGTTCCCATGGCGCAAGAGGATTGGGGCGCATAGGTTTTCGATTCCTTGTTACAAGGGTTGGATTGTGCTTTAATTGTTTTTCAACATTATCCAGAACAATAACCCTTTGCCGGGATGTCAATAAACGAAGATGCTGTTCCGAATCTGGTGAATATAAAATCAAGTAAGCCAAAGGATTATACCCTAATCAACCATATAATATTCAATCTACCATCAAAGGTTTGTCAGTCAATAGATTTGTAGAGTAAATGACAAAAATAGTTAACTTTAGCAAAAAATACGTTGATTGCCTTACTGAGTAAAACTATTGTAATAATATTTCTATTTTTAAGGCGGGAGAAACCTTGTAATGCGAAAAAATGGAAGTATGTTTTATGCGCTTTTTGCGCTTGCGATCGTCGTCATTATTGGAATCATCTTTCTGAAAAAAGGAAATCAAATCCCTTCCGGGGTAGAGGAAACGCAGCCGTCAAAAATCGGCGCAGTGGCGAAAACCTCTGTTGAAAGAGAAACGGGTATCTCTGAAACGCCGAATGCAACAAGCGGTGAATCGAACGCCTCTCAAAATCAAAAATCCGATGTTAAAGGCGATGGACTCGCCATCTCCGGCATAATCACGCTTTCCGGCGGCGCCCCGGCTGCACAAGCCACGATCAGCCTGGCAAAGATAGAAATAGGGGAAAGCCCTTTTTCCCAAGTGCCTGTTTCCAATACAACAGCTGATAAAAACGGACGTTACTCCATAAGCGTTCGCAACTATCCTGTTATTTTTGTCAAAGCCTCCTGCCCGGGTTACGCCACGCTCACATCTGTTACCGGAAGCGCCACATCCAGGAAAAAGGCGCCTTCTTCCGAAAAAAAAGGAGAAGTGATCATAAATTTTACGCTCCCTCCCGCTTCATACGTCAAAGGCGTTGTTGTGGATGAGAACGACAAATTTATCGAGGGGATTTCCATGACATTTCTCTTCCAGGATAGGCAAAATGAAAATTACTCCCTTGAAACGACATCCACAAATGAAAAGGGGCGGTTTGAATTTTTGAATATCCCCCCGGGAAAGATCATGCTTGGCGCCGCGTCGCTGGATCATGCCCCCATAAGCCGGGAATTCACCGCGCCTGCAGATGATATTATCCTGAAACTTCCTCGCGCAACCGCCTCCCTTTCCGGCAGGGTTTTTCACAAAATAACCGGAGAACCTGTAACGAGCGCCACGGTTCGCCTGGGATATAGCTGGGTGAACCTGAAAATGCCAATGAAGATGCGGGAAAATGAAATCCTGACCGATTCCACCGGTTTCTATTCCTTTGAGAAAATCCCAAAAGGACAATATTTCATAAAAGCCGAAAAAAAAGGATTATGTATGCTTGCTGCCAGCGATCTCCCGAATAACATCCTCGAACTGAAGGAAAATGAAAAAAGGGAAGGATTGATTATCTTCCTTTATGAAGGACATACCATCAAAGGACGCGTTACGGAAAAAATCAACGGCGCCCCTATTGAAGGCGTCAAGGTACGAAGCGCATGGGGGATTGAAAAACCTGTCGAAGATATTACAGACGCGGAAGGGTTCTATATCCTCAAGGGATTATCCGGAAACAAGGTTGGACTAACAGCGGAAAAGGAAAATTATTTCCTCGTAGAAGAGGAGAAGCATATTTATCATAGAGGGATCGAACTGCATCCGGAAAAGCTCGAATTGACGCAAGATATTCAAATGATTTCCGGGCTTTTCATATCGGGACGCGTGGAAACAGAAGGAGGCGAACCAGCGACAAATGCGCATGTTTCCCTCTATCAATTGCATGGTGATGATCCCAGAAGAGAAGCGCATCCTGTTGATCATATCGGGGCGTTTCAATTTGCTGTTGCGCCATTTAACCCATGCATTGTGAAGGCGGTTGTAGAAGGATTCCCCGTCGCCTTTTCCGATCCCATCGATGTTCAGGAAAAATCCATTGAGAATATCATCATCAAATTAAAACAGGGGGCGTCCATATCCGGAGTTGTCCAGGATGAAGAAAAAAAATCCGTGGAAGGGGCAAAAGTTATAACGCAAATTCCGATGAGGTATGGGAAATATACGAATTATGAAAGACTCGAGGATCAGGCAACCCTTTCAGATTCTAACGGACAATTCAAAGCTGAAAATCTTCCCCCAGGAGAGATCATACTAATCGCGGAAAAAGAGGGGTATGCGAAAAGCGAAGAGGAAAAGATATCCGTCAAATCCGGCGAGAAGAAGAAAGGGGTGATCCTTCAACTCACCAATTCGGCTTTGCTTGCAGGAAGAATAACAGATCCCATTGGGAATCCGCTTCATGATGTACATGTTTACGTTAATTGCGCATCGAGCGGCAAAAACAGTGATGGATTTGCCCAGACAGATGAGGATGGATATTACAGGATCGAAGGGCTGTATAACGCCCCCCATAACATCCAGCTTCGCCATAAAGACTATGGTGAAGATTTTCATCAGAATATCGAGGTGGGGCGCGAGGATGCGGATTTCGTGATGGGCGCCAATAAAATCACGCTCATCGGGAATGTCAAGGATTGGAAAACGAAGAATCCCATCGCTGATTTCAAGGTAT
Organism: Candidatus Sumerlaeota bacterium; assembly: GCA_016931135.1. Lineage (GTDB taxonomy): Bacteria > Sumerlaeota > Sumerlaeia > MWCT01 > MWCT01 > JAFGFK01. Next base: position 27,440 of record JAFGFK010000304.1, read on the forward strand.
CCTGTGGCGAATTCAAACCGGAAAATGACCCGAACATTCCAGGAAGATTCATTATCAGAAATTTCAGCCCAAATTTCAGCTATCCCTTTAAAATCGAATCAGAGGGATACCTGCCTTATATAACAGGATTGCTCACCTTTCCCGAAGGCGAAAATCTCGTGGA
>JAFGFK010000305.1 GCA_016931135.1 Candidatus Sumerlaeota bacterium
CCGGTTGTTCCACTGCCCGATCTTTCCCGTCCATTCCTGGATGGTGAAATTCTGTAAGCGATCATCGACCTGGAAGTCAGCGGATACATCGCCCCCAACCGCAGATGCCAGGAAATAAATTTTATTATAATTCTCCTGGGGCAGATCGATCTTTTGCCCGCGGCAGGAAAGGGCTTTCATGTTTTTGTTCGCCGCCGTTCCCAGTTTGAATTCTACCCCGCCGCAATTAATCGCATCCGGCAACAGTTCCGCAGGGTAGGCAAGACCCTTTCCGTCAAATCCCTCTCCCGCAGGTTTTTTGTCTATACTGGCGGGATTCAGGTTGTATGGAATCTGCAGGGATTTCGATACGGGTTTGGTGATATTCACAGTAAGGGGATTCAGTTTCAACGCATAGGTCTTCAGACCGTACGCGCCGATGTCGAAAACCAGGTTTTCCTTGTCAAAAGTCGCCTCTCCGATCGGCTCCTCCTGTCCGTTCATTTCCCGTGCGGAAAGAATATCGGCGCTGTGCGAAACCTTTACGCCGCTGCACGGCTTTCCCTGGAGTTCCTGGAACCGGACGATGATTTCATCGGAGTTCTCCGCCTTTTTGATCGCCTGAACAGCAACCTGGGATGCGTTGAGTTTTAAAAGCGAAAACTGCTTTCCCAGCCTCCCCGCATGGGGCTTTGTCTGGAAAGGCATAAGCGGCTGGTTCAACCGCTCCGCTTTCCAGGGCGTTTCTTCCTCGCGCCAGTCCCCCTTGTGTCCCGATATGGCGAAAACCACCCGATGAACCCCGAGGTCCTGAGTCGCCTGGTCTTCATAAGAATTTGCAACAGGCGTCCGGATAAGAGTCAGCCGGATCGTGTTGTCATCCGGTTTGTCCGAACCGTATTTGCAATCCTCCAGGATGGAAACCCCGTATTTTCCGCTTCGATCCGTCAGATCGAACCACTTATGCGAAGGGACCTCGTACTTTTTCGGATCGTTGTTCCCCCGCTCGATGATTCCCATATCCTGGTTATAAGTGGCTTTGGGATTGGATGCGCTTAAGGGGAAGCACGCCTTGAGGCACGCCTCTTTTGTGCGCCAGTCGATCGTATTATCGAATTCGAGGCGGTCTCCCGCGCTTCCCGCCCCCAGCCGGATGATCTGCGTGAATTCAGAACCTTCCGCCTTGCGCGATACCTTGATGGCAATGCGTACGGGACCCGCTTCCACTACCTGCGAAGATACGGGACCTCCCACGTAGGATTTTGCCGGCAGCTGCTTGTCATCCCAGTCCATGTTCCATGCAGGCCATTCCCGCGGCGAATCCTCGAAAAATCCCAACCGCACGGGAGCGGATAATAACTCCCGGTTCTCCTTTTTGTCTTTTACGCTATATACGTCTCCGTTTTCATCCAGGATCACAAGGTATCTGTCATTCTCCATCAGTTTTTCCGAAACCTTGAGCCCGGTTTTTATCTTGCACGGCTCCTCGGACGCCCTTGCTTCAAACACGGATAAACCAACGGATGGGACTTTGGCAAGGAACAGAGCGGTGATCCGGTCGCCCTTTTTCCCGATTATCTGTGAGGGTACCTCATCGCCCCTGGAATCGAAAATGCGCGCAGATTCCGGCGATTTTCCCTCGAAACTCAAACTCGCCTCAACAATGTCCTCCCGCTCTATGGAGAGCGGATTGTAAACTATGATCGGAATCCCTTCACATTGCGTATCCATCTCCGAGGCAATCGTTCCCACCGAGTCTTGCAATACAGAGGCGAAGAGATTCATCGCAACCACTTCATCATTCCAGGAAAACTCGTAAGCCTCCGGGATGCAGGTTCCAGGCATGATGTCGTGCATCTGGCTTCCGAGAACCAGGTACCACGCCTCCAGGAGTTTATCAGCCGGATAATCCATGCCGCCGAGCCATACCGCTGAAACCGCCGCGCGCTCCGCAGCGTCCGCAAGCAGCTCGTTCTTCCGGTTCCAGCGCTTCATGTAACACTGGGAAGTAAGGCAGCCCGCCGAGTGTTCCGTAAGAAGCAAATCCCCCTTGTAGCGGGGGAGTTTTTCGATTTGTTTGGGGGTAAGGTCTTTGAAAATCTGATCCGCGGGAGAGGATATCACCTTGATGGGTCCGTCGGATTGCAGGCTCTTCTCGATCCACTGAACGCTTTCCTCTGTGGGAGAGCCCCCGATGTCGCCGGTTCCGTAATAACGGTAATCCACATACGCCCCCGATTTTTCGCCCAGGGCGTTGATGCGCTTCAAAAGCCCCTGATCCTTGCTGAGATCGTGTTTCAAGCTCGAGCCATATCCCCCGGGATCGAGCGCGGCGAGGATCGCTTTCCCATCAGGACCTTCCCATACGCCAACCGTAAAGGGAATGCCCACAGCAGAGCCCCAGGTGAGTTTTTGCGTGGAAAAACCCTTCACCCCGCAATGCCCCAGGATCGAGGGAAACGCGGAGGGAAATCCGAAACAATCCGGCAGTATGAAGTCTTCGCTCTTTTTGCCGAATTCCTTCTGAAAATAATCGTTTCCATATAAAACATGCCGGATGATGGATTCGCTGGAGGGTATGTTGGCGTCGCATTCGTCAACCGATGAGCCGCTCACATGCCATCTCCCCTTTTTGATGTATTCCTTCACCTTTGCATAATCTTCCGGGTAATATTCCTTCATCATCTTGTAACGCCGCGAA
>JAFGFK010000023.1 GCA_016931135.1 Candidatus Sumerlaeota bacterium
GAGATTCTGCGTGATCACCGCTCTCAGGTTCGTGGAAAGCATCTCGCGGATGAGATTATGCTCTTCCTGGGGAAAATTCGATATGATACGCTCGATGGTCTGAATCGCATTGGTGGTGTGCAGGGTGCTGAAGATGAGAAGACCTGTTTCCGCAGCCTTGTTGGCTGTGCGCATGGTTTCCTGATCCCGCATCTCGCCCAAAAGCAGGATGTTGGGGTCCTGGCGCAGCGCCTGGATCACGCCGGAGGCGAATGTGTCGATATCATCGCCCACCTGTCTCTGGGAAATGACGCTCTTTTTGTTTTCATGATAGAATTCGATGGGATCTTCCAAGGTGATGATGGACACCTTGCGCGTATTATTGATATGATCGATCATGGAGGCAAGCGTGGTTGATTTGCCCGAACCGGAGGGACCTGTTACAAGGACGAATCCCCGTTCATACTCCGCAATTTTCTTCAAGGTTGCGGGAAGCTCGAGCTGGTCGATGGAGGGTACGGAAAGAGGCGCGATCCTGAGAACGATATTCAGGCGGTTTCTTTCAAAAAAAACTATTGTGCGGCAACGCGCCATATCCTTATACTGGTAACCCACATCCAGCCCGCGTTCCTGTTCCAAACGGGATTTCAACCTTTCCGGAACAACGGTATGGACGATCTCCTGAATCTGTTCGCTAGTGATGGGGGGATGCTTGACGGGAAAAATCGTGCCGTCAACCCTGAAATAGGGAGGGAATTGCTCCATGATATGGATATCGGAGGCGTTTAATTTCATGGCGCCTTCGATCAATTGTGAAAAGACAACGGACATTTTTCTCCCATCTGCTTTTCAATATATCGTAATAGATCATTTCTTTCCCTGTAATTCAATAAAAATCTGTCAAATCGGGGGTCAATCCCTATAAAAATCCTCATATTTTCAGAAGAAAACCATCTTATATGAATAATACCCCACCCTACACTCCAAACAATGCCAAAATCCATTAAAGTTGAGGATTTTTATAGAGAATGACCCTGCTGGAATCATCCTGCGTTCCCGGAATAGAGTCAGAATGCGCATACAGGATTTTTATCGGGTTTGATCCCCGATTTCGGGATGTTTTGGTAACGGCGTCAAGATGCGCCCAAAGGTTCGATGCCGTTCACTTTTTAAATCAGGTAAGTCTTGACGCGGGCAAAATCGAGCGCCATAAAAGATATCAATAAAGATCAAGGGAGATTGCATGTTCGGGAGAATTTTCGCCAAATTTTTCTGGGATGCGTATGATTACCTCGGAAGACTCGTTCTTGCCAACATCCTGTTCTTTCTGATCGTGATGGTTATCGCAATCATACTCGGAACCGTATTCTATCCTTTATATTACGCCTTGGGGCGTCCTATTCTGCTTTTCGGCTTTGGCGCCGCCCTGATCGCTGTTTTCACGCTTCCCTTTCCCGCATCCGGATTCCTGTACTTTCTTTCTCTCATATCCGAGGACAAAGAGCCGGAATTCCGCGATTTCTTCAAAGGCGTCAAATATCGTTACTGGGCGCTTTTCCGATTATGCCTGGTTTTCGCAGCGGCGTTTTTCATCCTGAGCGTGAATGTCTTTTTTTACCTCAATCCCGATATCATCCCCCCCTCCCTGAAAACCGTCACCCTTGTTATTTCCGGTGTTTGCGTGTGGATATTTTTTTACCTTTCCGCCATGACGCTTTACGCCTTTCCCCTGGCGGTTTATCAAAGGATCGGTATCAAAAAAATTCTTTTTCGTTCCTTTTTGCTGGTGACGGATAATGTCGGCGTTACCATTCTTGCCGTATTGTTTCTGACAATCATCCTGGCGCTGGGAATTCTCACGAGGGGAATGACTTTTTTCGTTCTGAACATCGCCCTGACCGCTTCTTTGTCAAACAGTCTTTATAATAATGTGATGAAGAAATACGAGGCTCGTGATGCGGAAAAACAAAAAGAACAGGAATCCGAGCGCAAGCCCGGTTCCTGGAAAGAAATCAAAAACAAGGAGTTCATCGAAGACCGACACGATCGGTATCGCCGGACTTTGAAAGACATTTTGAAACCGTGGGAATATTGAAATGATTCGACGCAGAAATCATTCCTTGTATCCGATCAAATCCTGGGAATTCCGCTCCCAGAATCCGGACGCCGCTGCGTCAATCTCCGATGAATTGAAAATCAATCCCCTCCTTGCCGGCGTTCTTGTCAACCGCGGGTATGACTCCGCAGCTAAAATCCGCTCCTTTCTCCATCCGCGCCTTTCCTCCATCAAGGACCCCTTCCTCCTGAAGGATATGGACAAGGCAATGGAAAGACTGGTCAAGGCTGTAAACGGCAACGAAAAAATATGCATATTCGGCGACTATGACGTGGACGGCGTAACATCAACCGCGCTTTTGATCCGGTTCCTCCAAAGGATGGGAAAAGAACCCGATTACTACATTCCCAACCGCATCAGCGAAGGATACGGATTGAATACGGAAGCCATCAAGCGGATTGCGCGCAAGGGCGCGAAACTGCTCATCACCGTGGATAACGGCATTTCCTCCTTCAAGGAGGTCGCGCTTGCCAACTCCCTCGGCATCGATGTGATCATTACGGATCACCATCAGGCGGAAACCGATCTGCCTCCCGCCGTCGCCATTGTCAATCCGAACCGGAAGGATTTCCCCTATATCCACACCCCCCTTTGCGGCGTGGGCGTGGCTTTTAAATTCATCCATGCGGCGTTCAAGGCGTTCGAGGTGGACCCCGAATCCGCAAAGGACTTTTTGTATTCCATGATGGACCTGGTTGCCCTGGGCACGGTTGCGGACATTGTTCCCCTTACCGGCGAAAACCGCACCCTGGTCAAATACGGTCTGAAAAAAATGGAAACCACGGACAAGGTCGGGCTCAGCACGCTTCTGCAGATGAACTGCCCCAGCGATAAGGAACTGACCCCTCAAACGATCAGCTTCACCCTGGCGCCTCGGATCAATGCGGCGGGAAGGGCGGATCAGGCATCCCTCTGCATCGACCTCCTTCTTACCCAGGACCACATGAAAGCCATTGAAATCGCGCGCCGCCTGAACCGGCTCAATGATGAAAGAAGAAAACTCGAGGCGGATATCCTGGATTCATGCCTCCGTTACATCGCGGATAAAATGGATATCGAAAAGCAGAACGTGCTGATCGTTCACGGGGAAGGATGGCACTTCGGCGTAGTGGGAATCGTGGCTTCGCGCCTCCTGGAACGCTACCACAAACCCTCTATCGTACTCACCGTGGATCAGAAAATCGCCCGCGGCTCCGGCAGAAGCATCCCGGGATTCGACATCTTTCAGGCGCTCACAGATTGCAATGAATACCTGGTCGAATACGGAGGGCACAAGGGCGCCGTGGGGCTTACCCTTCATACAAAAGATATCGCAAAATTCCGCGACGCCATGAATGAATACGCAGCCGATCGCCTGAATCCGGAGGAACATGTTCCGCGCCTGGTCATCGACGCCGAGGTGGAGCCGGAAGACCTGACCCTGGAAAACATTGCCGCCCTTTCCGCCATGGAACCCCTGGGTACGGGAAACCCCTCCCCTGTTTTCTGCATCAGGGAGGCGGGGCTCCTCGAACCTCCCAAAGTCGTCGGGCGCGATCATCTCAAGCTGCTTTTGTGCAAAGACGGACTCAGCATCCCCGCCATTGGTTTCTCCATGGCGGAATCCTATCCGGATATTCATGACCTTTCCCGGAAATTCGACATTGCCTTTACCCCGTACATAAACCAATGGCGGGGATACAAAAACGTGGAACTCGAGATCAGGGATATCCAATTTCCTAACGAAGGATAAAACCATGAAGTCATTTACGCGCTCCCTGATGGTCTTTTGTCTTTTATGCTCGATCATTCACGCAGGCGATTCGGATAACGCCCCCGATAATCTATTCCCCACAACAGATGACAATGCATGGTTTTATCTCAAACAGTCAGACATCACGCAGAGTCGTTATCACACGCGGCACGCCGAAATATTCGGAAAATACGTTACAGGATACAACCTCTATGTTTTAAAAGGCATTGACAAGGTTCAGGAGAGCGCGCCCCGGGGAGGAGGGTATTTCATCGGAATCAAGGCGGTTCCAACGGAATCGCCGCTCGGTTATCCCCTGAAACTTTTCGGGCTTCCCCTCCTCGATCCCCCCAGAACAACCAGCTATTGCAGCGGATCATCCTATGGCGCGCTGATCGAGGGGCTCAACATGATCTTTCCCGATGGGATGAACAAACTATCACTCGACCGCTTCGAGGCGTTGCGGATGCAGGAGCCGGATGGGGGGCGGCGCGA
>JAFGFK010000306.1 GCA_016931135.1 Candidatus Sumerlaeota bacterium
ATTTATGAAGAGAGGTATCAATATTTTCTGCTGCCCTTGATCCTGCTCCTGATTTTAGAGACGCTGATCCATGATCGCAGGAGCGCGCGGGCGTCTCGCCTGGCGTTTCTCCTCATGTCCCTTCCCTTCCTCTTCGGATTCCAGCTTTCTGACCCCTTATCCAAACTCACGGAACAGGGAAATGCGGCGTTTGAAAAGGAAGACTATGTCAAGGCTCTGGAATTCTATAAAAACGCCCAGGTGGAATCACCGGAATCTCCGGAACTTCATTTCAATATCGGAAATGTTTTTCTGAAGGAACAGAAATACGAGGAGGCGATCAAGGAATTCGAAAAAGCCGCCGCGCTTTTCAGGGAACCGGAGCGCATGGCAAACGCCCATTACAACATCGGGGTGGCGCGCTATCGCATTGCAGAGCAGCTGGCGTCCATGGAAAATTACCAGGAAGCCATCAAGAAACTGGAAGAGGCGATGGCTGCAAACCAGAACGCCATGAGGAAGAATCCATCGGATGAAGATCCGAAATTCAATTACGAACAATCCAAGCGCCTGTGGAAACAGCTCCTTGAAAAATTGAAGGAACAACAGAATCAGCAACAGCAGCGACAAGAGCAGCAACAGCAGAACGAGGATCAAAAACAGGATCAGCGGCAACAGGGTGAAAAATCCGATCCATCGCAGGAAGAGCAAAAAAAGCAGGAACAGCAAAAGAGCGAATCCGGGGAGAACCAGGAAAAGAAAGAAGAAGAAAAAAAGGAAGCGCAGAAACAGGAAGAGAAAGAGGGGGAGAAAAAAGAAGAGCAGGCGGCAAAAGCGGAGGAAAAAAAGGAAGACGATCAATCCGGGGAAGCCGCGAAACAGGAACAACAGGAAGCCAAGATCGGCGAAATGTCCAAAGAGGACGCTTTGCGAATTCTGAGCGCGCTTCCGGAGGAGAACAGGGATGCGCTCAAGGAGGCGCTGAAGACGCAATACGGACGGCGCCCAGGAACGGATAAGGATTGGTGACAGGCGTGAAAAAACGGAAAAATATTGCGATCTATCTCTTACCGGCTCTCGGCGTCATGGCTTTTTTCGCCTGTATGGAGGCAGTGTTCGCTCAGGACCTCCAGGTATCCGCCAGCGTAAATCAGACAAACATTCCCCCTGGCCAGGAATTCACCTATACCCTTCGCATATCAGGCGAATCCATGCAGGGACTCTCCTCGCCGCAGCTGCCCTCCTTCGAGAATTTCGAGATTTTATCCGGACCGAACACGTCGCAATCCTTCCAGTTCATCAATGGCGCCATGTCCCGGGAACTCGTCTATTCCGTCATCCTGCGCTGCCTGAAACCGGGGGAATATACCATCGGTCCTTCTGTCGTCAAAACCGGAGGAACGGAAATCAAAAGCGAGGAGATCAAAATTGTCGTGGCGCAGGGGACATCTCAGAACATGCCATCATCCCTGAAGGAGGAAAACATTCCCTCTCCCAGCGCCTCGGACGCCGATCTCAGAAAATATCTGGAAGGCAAGATCTTTTTCAGAACCGAGGTGGACAACAAGACGCCCTATGTAGGCCAGCCGATTGTCGCCTCCTATACCCTTTATATCCTCAAGGGGCTCCCCGTCAGTTCCGTAAACCTGAACGAGCCGCTTCCCCAGTTCAAGGAGTTCCTCAAAGAGGACCTGTATTTTGCGCAGCATCTGTCGTTCCGCGACGTCAGGATCGATGACAAGGCGTACCAGGCGGCGCTGATAAAAAAAATCCTCCTGTCGCCAACCAAAACCGGCAGGATCAATCTCGATTCCATGACGCTGAATATCGGGATAAGAATCCAGCGAAGTTCTCGAAACAGGCGTTCCCTTTTTGACGATCCCTTCTTCGATGATTCCTTTTTCGATCCCTTTGGCCGCAGCGGTGAACGCGCGCTTCTTTCTTCCTCTGTAGTGGAGCTGGACGTTCAACCCCTCCCCACGCCCAAACCCGAGGATTTCACCGGAACGGTAGGGAATTACGCGCTTTCAGCGGAAGTGGATCGAAACAAAGCCACCCTGGACGATCTTATCACGCTTTCCCTGAAGCTGTCCGGAAGCGGGATCGTGGATTCGGCGCTCGAGCCCAGGATTCCGCCCCTGGAAGGCTTCGAGGTATATGAAACAAAGGCAAGATCCGAGAAAAAGATCACAGGCTCCGTACCCGGTGGAACCAAAATATTCGATTATGTACTCAGGCCTCGGAAAACCGGAGATCTGGAAATCCCCGCCATATCACACTCGATCTTCAATCCGGAGAAAAAAGAGTATGTCAAACTTACGACTGAGGCGATCCGGATTCCGGTATCTCCCGGAACCGCCACAACGCCTCTGATCATCTCCAGTTCCGCTCCGAGGGGATCCTCCTCGGAAGTGGTGGAGATCAATGCGGATATCAATTATATAAAAAGCGCGGAGCGCTTATCCCCTAAAGGGGGCGTTCCCCTGATCGCCTCCGGCTGGTATCTTGGAATTCAATCGCTGCCGGTTCTGTTCGCAATACTGAGTTTTTTTGTGAACAGAAGGCGTATAGCGATGGAATCGGATCGGGGATTTGCGAGAAGGATTCGCGCCAGAGGAATTGCCGGAAAACGTCTGAAGAATGCGGAGCGACTCCTGGCGCAAAATAATCCGGACGCTTTTTACCTGGAACTGGCGTCTGCGCTCCGTGGATTTTTCGGAGACAAGCTCAACCGCGAGGCGCCCGGGCTCACTATCGAGGCGTTGGAACGCCTTCTGGAGGAAAAGGGAATCGCAAAAGAGGAGCGGGAGGGCATCGAGAGGCTCCTCGAGACTGCGGATGCGGCGCGATACGCCCCCGCCTCCCTTTCCCGCGAAGACATGCGGAAACATTACAATGATGCGGTTCAAATCATACAAGACCTGGGGAAAAGACTATGAGAAGTTCGCCAAAGAATATCTTCATCTTTTTCGTTGTCTGTATTTTCACAATCGCCCCGGTTTTTGTAACTGTCGCCCTCGAAGCGAGAAAAGGAACGCAAGATTTGCGCTCGATGTTCGAGCAGGCAAACCGGTTATATGATCAGGGAAAATTTGACAAGGCTCGGGAGATTTACGAGGAAATCATAAAGGGGGGGATCAACGATCCGGCGGTATTTTATAATGCGGGGAACGCCTGCGCGCGAGGCGGGGATACGGGCATGGCCGTATTTTATTACTACAAGGCGCTTCGCCTTGCGCCGCGCGATCGGGACATCCGGGAGAATCTCGCGCGACTCGAGCCCGCCATCAACCATTCAAACGCATTCTTTCTTCTCAAACCTTTCATCTGGCTCAAGAATCTTTTGAGTTTGGACGCGTGGACCGTTCTGTGTTCCCTGTTTCTATTCCTTGCGTGTTTGTCTCTGGGGCTTTATTTTCTGACGCGCCGCTACAGCCTCATGGCATATTGCAAAAGGGCGTTCCCGCTGTTCCTTGTTTTTCTTCTCATGGCGGGAATTTTTCTGGGATTCAGGTTTTACAGTGAAGTCGTGATAAAGACCGCCATTGTGATGAAGGCGGACGCCCTGGCGCGAAGCGGTCCGGGCGATCAGTTCGAGGAGCTGTACAAGCTGCCCGCAGGAACCAAGGTTCGGATCATTTCCAATCCGCAGAACAGCTGGGTGCGCATCCGGCTCATGGATGGACGCAGCGCGTATCTGCCCTTGACGGAAATCCGGGGAGTGAACTAAAAATATGCAGGGGGATCAAAATTTCACCAATCCCGTGATTTCAAAAAAGGAAAAGAATTCCTCGTAATCGGACCAGAAGACATAAACCGTCGCCTGCAGCGCGGCGAAGAACAACGCTGCAATCACAAGGGGAAGCAGCCGTCTTTTCCTTTCATCCGAGAGGCGCAATAGAAAAGCGTACAGCATGAGGTAAACCGGCGGAAAAGCGGGCGCCACATACCTCATCTGATAGCCCCATCCTCCCAATCCCTGAAGCGTGGAAATCCCGAGAAAGAGAAGAAACCAGACAAGCGGAAGATAAAAAAGGCTTTTTTCCTTTTTCATCATTTGAGCCGCATAAAAGAAAAGAAATATAAAGATCATCGGCTGAATCAGGCAGGTTTTCAAAAAGTAATAATAAAAGGGTCTGGTTACCGCGGCCTGGATAAAGGGATTACTGTTTATGAGCCATTCGTCCGGTTTGATCCATGAGGGGAGCAGGGTTCCATAATGGGAGTAAAAAACCGCAAACCATGGAATCGTCAGAACCGCAATGGGCGCAAGAAAGAAGAGGCAGCGATAAAGTTTGGCGCGGAAAGAACCGGGCGGGAGAAATATGAGAAGCAGCCCGAGGGGGACGGCAAGGAGCGCCATAAGTTTTGCCAGAGCCGCCAAACCAAGAAATACCCCGCCAAGAATCAACAACAAGGATTCCTTTTTCGATCGCAAAGAGAGAAAAACCAGGGCAAGGGAAAAAGAAAGCAAACCGGTCATTAACCCGTCGATCCACAGGTTTGTCGAGACAAATGTGAGAATGGGATCGATGGCAACGCCCAGAAGGGGAATCCAGAAAAATTCCCGGAAGGAAGAGTCCTCCCGATCTGACATTCCCAGGATTATAATTCCCACGGCAAAAATGGATAGCAGATGCCCAAGCCAGGAAATGACGACGGCGCTTTGCGGGGAGCCAAATTTCACAAAAGGAATCAAGAGAAAAACAAAGAGAGGCGGATGATGAAAAAAGGGGCGATCATAGATAAAAGGGGAAAGCGTGGGGAGGATTTCCGTTCCCTTCAGGGAATAATTCCCGGTTTGCAGAAAATTTTCGGTAAGCCTCCAGTAGATTTCCTCATCTGTTTCCTCGTGGGGAAAATTCCATTGGGGGAGTTTCAGAACTATCGAAAAAAAGGAAAAGAGAAAGATCATGAGACAGCAATAGGACAGGTTGTCGTTGATCTTTTTCATTTGCCCATGAGCACCCTGATTGCCGTTATCAGGCGTTTGAAGAAACCGGGGCGTTGATCTGTAATCCCCTGCATATAATGCCTTTGATGATCCATTTGGATCGCTATCTGCGCCGCAATTTTTTCCTTTTCCTCCCTCAGAAGCCTTTCGTACTCCTCCAGGGGTTTCACTCTCAAATGGGACCCTTTGGACGGGGTCTTGACATCGGAACGAAGGGTAGGAAATGGATCCATGACAGGAGTCTTATCCTTTGGGGGTTCCGATACGGGGCGATCCGAATCATTCATCTGTCGCCGGGCGTGGGGAACAGGATCAATGGTGATTTCGGGCATTTCCATCTCCGGTTCGCCGGGGGGATCATAGGTAAAGGTTTGCAAAAGGGGCTCTTTTTTTTCCACTTGACGCGGTTTTGGGGGAGGGGGGGGCGGCGCAATGTGACCTTTTTCATCCCTTTCCAGCTTGGGGAAGGCGCGTTTATCCTCCTCCTGGAACTTGAGTTTGGGTATGATGTCATCTTCTCGGGGCGCCTTGGTTTTTACGCTTCCTGAAAGAAAAATAGTAGCTTCGGTGTCGAAGTTCACGATAGCTTGCTCGAGGGGCGAGCCGTCTTTCAGGCAGAATTTGGTCCCCGATGGATACAGGGAGCGGCAGATCGGGCAGCGGAGCTTATCCGGAGCCCAGTCCCGAATGTCGATTCCGCATATAGGACAGATAAATTTCCCTTTCGGAATTTCCATCTGGCAATGTGGACATATATTTCCCATAACTCATCATTCCCCGGCAAAAATGAGATATCAAACAGTATAACTTTTTTTTCAATGATCCTATCCTTCACCTTTACAATATCAATATGTCATCACCTTTCCGATACTCAAGAAAAAAAGGTTGCTTTCAAATAATAGCAAGGGATAAAAGAAAGGTTTTTCAAGTACAGGAAAAAAACGCGAAACAATCATTTCCGTTATATTCCGCATGTTTGAAAAAGGGAGAAAATCGCATGAAACGAATGTTACGTCTTTTTCTGATACTTTGCATCCTGACGCCTCTGATTCAGGCGGGATCGGAAGATATCCTGATCCTGACCCATTTCAGCTCCACCCTGAACAAGGAAAAATCCCTCAAGGTTTATTTTCCCAAAGAGGCGAAACCGGGCGAAAAATTGCCGGTTCTTTATATTCTTCATGGGGCTTATGGGAGTTTCGAGGATTGGGCGTCCAAAACGCGCGTAAAGGATCTGGCGGATCATTACCGCATGCTGCTCGTTTTCCCGGATGGTTCTCAATTCGGATGGTACGTGGACAGTCCGTTGGAAAAGGACATGCAGTATGAGACCTATGTCGCCAAGGAGATTCCGGGGTTGATTGATAAACTCTTTCCAACGGTTGGAACCCGGGAGGCAAGGGGGATCATGGGACTCAGCATGGGGGGGCACGGGGCGCTTCTTCTGGCTGCCAAACATCCGGAAACCTTTGGTTCCGCCTCTTCCCTTTCCGGCATCCTGAAAATCACCAACCATCCGGATAAATGGCAGATTGCGGGGCGACTGGGGAGCCTCGAGGAAAACCGGGCGAATTGGGAGGCGAATTCCGTGTGGGAACAGGCGGAGCGATTCAAGGGCGCCGATATAAAAATTCTTTTCGACTGCGGGGTTGAAGATACCAAAACCGGCGCAATCGGCGACAACCGGGAATTGCATGAACGCATGAAAAGCCTGGAGATTCCGCACCTGTGGCGCGAAACGCCAGGAACGCATTCCTGGGATTACTGGGATCAGCGTCTGGAAGATCATCTCAATTTCCACCAGGCCGCCATGCTGAATGCAACGCCTGGGATGGAAAAAGGACAGAGATTTTACTTTGAAAAAATCCGCGGTTATATCGAGGAGAACCTGCAACTGAGTTTGAAACCCGCGGAAAAATCCACGATCTGCCTGCTTGGCTCTTCGAGCATGCAGGGTTACCCTGTGGAGATTCTTCCCGAATATCGCGTATTCAACCGCGGGATAAGCGGCGACAAGCTGGGAATCGGTCCCCGGGGGCTTTCACGGCGCATGGAATGTTCCGTATTCGACATGAAACCGGACTATATCTTCATCAAAAACGGCAGAAACGATCTCGGGGATCGGCACAGAACCGGCGAGCCTTCCCTGGAGCGCATGATCCGGGAATACGAAAAAATCCTGAACGCAATCCAGATGCGGCTCCCGAAGACAAAGGTCTTCATCATTACATGCGCGCCCTTGCGGGATAAATACGCCCACCTGGCGCCTTCCACGCTTTCCTACAACATGGAGCTTTTGAACCTGGGGAAAAAACTCGATGTTCCGGTTGTCGATCTGCATAAGGCGCTTCTGGGAGATGACGGATTTTTAAAACCGGAATATTCCGTGGATGGACTTCATATCACACGAGAAGGTTATGAAATCTGCGCCAGAATGATGAAGGAGGCGATCGAAAAGGTCTCCAAACAACCATGATATTTTCCATAACGGTTTTCAGAATATTTTTGATGTGATCCTATCAAGCCATGAGTGGTTCCGCGCTTTTAATCAATCCGTGGATTTACGATTTTGCCGCATTCGATATGTGGGCGTTTCCCCTGGGACTTCTTTATCTTTCATCGATTCTGAAAAACGCCGGATGGGAAGCGCATTATATCGACTGCGCGAATCGGCGTCATCCCACGTTAAGGGATAAAATCCCAAAAGAGAAGTTATTCCACCAGGGAAGATATTACGACGTCCGGGTGGAAAAACCAAAGGCGCTCCATTTTGTCCCCCGGCATTATAAACGATATGGAATTTCGGAAGAGGCGTTCGTACAAGACCTTTTGAATATAAAAACCCCAGATGTGATACTTGTGACATCTCGAATGACCTACTGGTATCCTGGCGTGAAACGCGCGATCAAGATTCTAAGACAATGTTTTCCCGGAACGCCGATTATACTAGGCGGGATATACGCCACGCTTTGCCCCGATCACGCTCGAAATGTTTGCAAACCGGATCATGTATTTGCGGGAGAAGCGGAAACGCATATCGGCGAACTGATAAATGAAATCACGGGCATTCCCTGCAAAACTGATTTCCCTGCAGGCGATCGCGCCTCGCTGGATATTCTCCCCCTTCCGGATTATGAAAGCCTTCCGGATACGACGGCGTTGCCGCTCGAGACGTCGCGCGGGTGCCCTTATCATTGTTCATACTGCGCCTCGCGGAAGTTGATCCCGCGATACAGGAGGAAAAGCCCGGAGCGAATTGCGGATGAGATTCAATATGCCGTGGAACAGTTGAAAACGGAGGATTTCGCCTTTTACGATGACGCGCTTTTATTCGAGCCGGAAAAGCATTTTGAAAAAATAGCGGATGAAATTGCGAGGCGGGGCATTCGCGCGCGGTTTCACACGCCAAACGGCGTCTTTGCCAACGAGATCACGCCGAAGATTGCGGAAGCGATGAAGGCGATGGGGTTTCATACAATACGGATCAGCCTGGAAACCGCCAGCGTCAAAAGGCTCTCTGAAATGAATCGGGCGATCCTTCCTTCGCATTTCAAAGAGGCGGTAAAAAACCTGCGATCCGCTGGTTTTGCGTCAACGGAAATCGGGGCGTATATCATGGCGGGACTCCCCAACCAAACAAAAGAGGAAACGCGGGAGGCGATCGATTTCGTCATCGAATGCGGGGCAATCCCGCATATTGCGGAGTATTCGCCTATCCCGGAAACAAAGGAATGGCGGCGCGCAGTTGAAACCTCGATAAAGGATATTGCGAACGAGCCCTTGTATCACAACAACAGCGTGTATTATCTGATCAACCGGAATTTCGACATCAACATCCTCGATGAATTGAAACATTACCTCCAGGAGAGGATCAGGGGAATGCGGAATGCGCCCTCCTTCGTTAAACCCGAGGTTTAACTACGGAGGGTAAAAATGCGGAATGGGGAATGGGGAATGGGAAATGAAGAATGAAGATTGCGGATTGTGGATTGCGGATTGCGGAATTATTTTTAAATTATGATCGAATAGCGCGCTTCCAACATCGAACCTCTCTTGTTCATTCCAGGCATTAACAACCCACAATCCGCAACCCACAACCAGCTACCAGCTACAGACATATTCTATTCCTTCTCATTTTTTCTCTTGATCTTTGGAACTTGTATCGCCATTTTCTCTGAAATTTTTCATGAGTGGGCTTTTTATCATGATTCGTTTTATTGGAATCATTCTATCGATGTTTTTAACCGCATCCTTTATTTTCCCGCAGGAAACAAAACCTTTCCGGGATGCGCTGATTTACTCCTCACCTGAAGAGGCGTGGAAAATCTGGCGTCCCGTTATGGGAGAAGATGTTAAAACCCTTCTCGGAATCGAATCCGGGGGAATCAGGATTCTTGACCTCACGGGTGACACCTACGAGGCATGGAACACGCAGAAGGCTGTGTTTTTGCGCAAACCGGTTCACAAGCCTCCCTATTATTTCCAGGTGACGATAGATGACATGAATCCGCCGGAAAAATATGGCCAGGCGGGGATTGTGGCGTGGAGGGATGCGGACAACTGCATCCGCACAACCATAGGATTCAATCCTGCGGGAATGGAATGCCTCGGGGAATTCGGGGGGAAACCGAAATCCCGCGGCGTACCCGGTTTATATCCCGTGAAAAATCCGCAAAAAACCGCGCTGCGCATGGAGGTATTGGAGCGATCCATCCGGGGATACATCTCGCATGATGGAATACGCTGGTTTGGTTCCGGGGGATTTACCTTGCCCGGTGAAAATAAAAGTGAACAATATTTGGAAGGGATCGGAATCCTTGGAGTAGCTGGAGGAAAAACAGGATTGCCGATTTTTTCGAACTGGATCGAGGGAACGCTCGCTGTTTACAAAGATGATGAATTCGAGGGTGTGAAACTGGGAGATCAGTGGATGACAGGACAACCCAACGGCGGCTGGGGAAGCGATAAAACTAAAATTTACCTTGAAAACGGGAATTTATACTTTCATCCGTTTCCCGGTTCGGATATTTATTTCGCCAATGAAAATTATCCTTATATCTCGATGCCGGCTCCTGTATCGGATTCATGGACCCTGGAAGCCAGGATCAGCGAATTCCGGGGAAAGGCGCATGGGCGCTGGAACAAGGCGGGGATTCTCTTCTGGCAGGATATCGATCATTTTATCACGCTCTCCCTGGTGGCGGATGAATATGACGATATCATGTATATAGAAATTCTCTCCCCCGGGGATAATAATCCCGGTTCTGTCTTGAAAACGGAAAGGCATCGAGTATGCGAAAATACGGAAATCGCGTTTCGGCTCGCGCGAAAGGATTTATCGCATTACGAGGGATACGCCGCCTTTGGTTCTGGCGATCCGGTTCATCTGGCGTCTTTTGAAAATCCCCTGTATGAACCGCAGATTCGCCTTTTCGCCACAGGCGATGTAATGATGCAATACCCGGACGATCATGATTTTTACGCAGCGTTCGATTACATAAAAATTATAAAGGAAGAGTAGATGAGAATCAATGTCAGATCGATCCGCCTTTTTACCTGGGAAACTATCAAAAAAAAATTCACCGGTATATTTCTGTTATTCTGTTTGGTATTACCGGGATGCAGTCTTTTACATAAAGAAAGGGGCGATATGTTTACCTTCACAGAGAAAACCGAGGGAACGGCGCAAGCCGTTATCGAGACGGATCATGTCTCTCCTTATGTCGTATCCGAGAGACTTTTCGGGAAATTCACGGAAAATCTCGGGCACAATATTTACGGGGGATTCTGGGGACAGATTCTTCAGAATCCAAGCCTGGAGCCGATCAGCGTCTGTATGAATAGAGAGGATTATTCATGGTTCAACGAGGCTGGATTATCGGAAACGAGCGGGGACAATCTTCCCAATCAGCGGCAGATGAAAAACTCGCCTTACAGATGGCATCCCTGGAATGCGAAATACTGTTCCTATGAATTGAAGGAAGACGCTTATAATACGAAACACGCCCTGTATATGGAAACAACGGAGATTCCGGCAAACGCGCAAGGCGCGGGAATCCGGCAGTCAATCAGCCTGCCCCTTCACAGGGTAAACCGTTATAATCTTTCCTTTTATGTAAAGGACGCCTCTGCCCCGATTGTTGTGATCATCAAAGACAAGGCTGAAAAGAAAATCCTTTGCAAGGAGATCATTCCAGCTCCTGCAACGGAAGGTTGGAATAAAATAACGCATACGCTGGAGCTGGAAAAACCGGAGAAAGCCTCCATCAACTCTCAATGGTTCTACATCGGGCTCCATGAAAAGGGATCGGTTTTGATGGATCAGGCGTGCCTCTTCCCGGAAGACGCCATTGAGGGATTCGATCCGGACGTTGTCAGGCTTTTGAAGGAACAGGGAGTGAGGATGCTCCGTTTCCCCGGGGGGAATTATGTGAGCGGTTATCACTGGAAGGATGACGCGGTTCCCCTCGATAAGCGCCCCACCATGAAAAATCCCGCATGGGAAAGAGACGATCCCCATCACGTGGGAACGGATGAGCATATCCGGTTCTGCCGTTTGATCGGCGCGGAGCCGCTTATATGCGTGAATGCGGGAAACGGAACGCCGGAAGAGGCAGCGGATTGGGTGGAATACTGCAACGGAAGCGCTGATACGAAATGGGGAAAGGTTCGCGCGGAACTGGGGCATCCGGAACCTTACAATGTGCGCGTGTGGGAGATCGGCAACGAGCTGTGGGGTTCGTGGCAGATCGGCGCCTGCAATCCCGAGGAATACGCAAAACGATACCGCGCCTTTTACAATGCGATGAAGGAAAGGGACCCGTCGATTTACATGATCGCAACGGGAAACGCAACGGGATTATATCCGGAGTGGAACGATGTCGTGATCCGAGATTGCCCTGATATTCTGCATTCCCTCACCGTTCATTTCCTTTACACCAACACGGAGAACTGTCCTCCCGCCTCGGCGTTTTTAAGCCAGATGGGATATTCGTGGCTTTTCGAGAAACATGTTTTCAGGAAGATTCATGAAAAAGGCTTGAAGGCGGGCATCGACGACCTCAAGGTTGCGATAACGGAAGAAATGATTTACAATGGTCGCGCGTATCATCCGAGGCCCGATACGCTCGCGGAGGCGCTTTTTTATACTGGCACATTATTATCCGCCATCCGCACGGAAGGGATTGTAGAGATTTTCACGCACAGCGCCATCCTGAATCACGGGGGAAACATGAGCAAGCAACTGGGGCATGTGTTTTGCGAACCCGTGTATTATCCGCTCCAGGAGATGAACAGGCTTGCCGGAACGAGCCCTGTCCGTTTTTCGATGGATTGTCCTTACGGGGATATACCGGAATGGCCCGGCGATTGGGCTGGTCCAAATCCCGAGAAATTTCCCTTGATCGACATGACGCCCCTTATGGGAAAAGATCAACTGGATATCATCCTGGTGAACCGAAGCCCGGATAGTCCGATTCCGGTTCGGATCAGGATCAAAGGCGGAAGATTCGATCCAAAGATACGCGTGTATGAACTGAGCGGAAAGAGTTACCTGGC
>JAFGFK010000024.1 GCA_016931135.1 Candidatus Sumerlaeota bacterium
ATTACAAACGCTGATTTCTTCATGACAAAGGAAGCCAGGATTTCCGGGCGTGTTATCAATCAGAAAGAAGAACCAATCATAGGCGCAAAGGTGAGCGGTTCCTGGGGGGCATTCCAGAACATACGGGGAACAGGGCAGACGCAAACCCAAACCGATCATGAGGGAAAATACGCGCTTGGGGGTTTGATTTCATCCGAACCGGTTTCCATCTCCGCCGAACATGAAGATTATGCGCCGGCGAATGTCGGACCTTTCCAGCTCAAAGCAGGCGAAGAACGATCCGGCATCGATATCGTAATGACCCAGGGAGGAACCATAAAAGGGCGGATCATGAATGATAAAGGAACCTTGCTGGGAAACGGGGAAGTCGCCCAGACATCGGGCGCGCCTTCGTTTATCGGCGCCAACATCGGAGTGGCTGTGGGTATGATGATGAACGGGGAATTTACTCCCGCAAATGAACAGGGCGAGTATGAGATCCGGCGCCTAGCTCCCGGGAAATATTCCCTGATGGCTCGCGCCGAGGATTTTGTTTCGGAATTTCGCCAGGATGTGGTTGTCAAAGAAGGCGAAACAACCGTTATGGATTTCAAACTTAAAACCGCCGTTGCCCTTGCAGGATGGATTAAAAATGACAAGGGAAACCCGATCGATAATGCCGAGATATTCGCCCTGGCGATCGATTTTCAATCCCCGGTGGTCGGATTCGATCGATCGGATCAGGATGGCAATTTCCGTATTGATAACCTTGCGCCACGTTCATACATGGTCATGGCGGAAAAAAAGCCCTATCCCCCGCTTCAGAATATGAACGTGCAAGCGCCCAACGAAAATCTGGAATTGATCCTCGAATCGGGCGGATCGATTCGGGGTAAAGTCCTGGATCATAAAACAAAAAAACCCGTGGAGAGCTACAAGATATTCGCCGAATTCACGACCATAGGTCCCTTTGGTATGGGCGCTATGGGGGGGCAACGGCAATTGAACCGCTCCAAAGACATCAACGATCCCGAAGGTTTGTTTGAACTTAGCGGTCTCAAGGAAGGCAAATACTCCCTGAAAGTAAGAGCCGGGGGGTACGCGGAAGAAGTCAAAAAGGGGATTCATGTCAAAAATGGGGAAATCGTCGAGAATATTGAGATTGGTTTGAAAACCGGAAGCGCCCTGGAAGGACGGGTTGTATATGGTCCGGATAAATCCCCTGTTCCCGGCGCCCTTGTGAAAAAAGAGGATGATGGCTCCCATATCATGGGGATGGATATGAGTCAGTTCGATTTCAATCCCCTGGAAGGCAATGTCATTGCGGATGATGAAGGGAAATTCCGATTCGAAAATCTCTCTTCAGGGTTGAACGCCCTTATAGCAAAAAAATCCGGATACCTGGATGGCAAAAAAACCGTGTTCGTTATCTCCGGTCAGGATACAAAAGATGTCGAGATAGAACTTTTGCGCGGCGGCATTGTTACAGGAAGAGCTGTGGCGCATTCCTCGGGCGAACCGGTCTCACGGGCTGAGGTTACCTTCTCCGGACAGGGATTCCTGGCGGATCTCATGCCCTTTATCGGGAAGAAAACAATGACGGACAGCAGCGGCGGATTCGAATTCCAGACCGTTCCGGCAGGCATGCAGACCCTGAAGGTATCCCATGATGATTACGCCATGAAAATGGTGGAAAATGTGAATGTCGAAGAGGGCAAAACCGTGGATGTAGGCGATGTATCCCTCACAAGCGGGGGAGGAATTGCCGGCGTGGTTCTGGACGCCTCGAGCAAACCGGTACCTCGCGCCTTGCTCATGGCGCGCGGTTCCTCCGGATTCCACCAGCAGAACACAAGTCATGATGGAGAATACGCCTTTGAAGAACTTTCCCCGGGTTCCTACATGGTTCAGCTGATTCCCGATACGAGCGGACTTTTATCCGGGAACATTGGAAATACTATTGAAAAACAGGCGCAGGTGGAAGAGGGCAAAGTCACGGAATTGAATTTCATTCTCTCTCCGGGATACGCCCTTTCCGGACAGGTTTCCAGGAAGGGTGAACCGGTACAGAATGTCAATGTCATGTATCAGCTCGATGATCCGCTTGCCCCCGCAAACGAGGGCGGCAGCCAGATGGTGGATGGGGATGGGCATTATGAATTCCAGGAACTTCAGCCTGGTTTATACATCATTTCAGTTTTGAGCGGACCGATGCAGGCAGGCAAAGATGTTCGACCCCTTTTTGTCGGAAAAACCCAGGTTCAGAGCGATACCGTATATGACATTGCTCTGCCCCTTGCCTCTGTATCAGGCAAGGTTCTGGATGCAGAGACCAACCAGCCTCTCTCCGGCGCTCTGGTTTCTATTGTCAAAACCTCTGATCCACAAACTGTCGAGGATGTGGTGCGTTCAGGAAGATGGGGTGAAATCACCGTTTTTTCGGATGAAACCGGCTCGTACCGAATCAAAGACGTTGAAGAGGGAGATATGTATGTCTTTGCCCGGCATGAGGCGTATGCGTATGAAATGAAATCGCTGACCTTGAGTTCCGGGGAGGAAAAGACGGGTTTGGATTTCCTTCTTTCTCCCGGACTTTACCTGAAGGGAAGGGCGATTCTGAAGGAAACTCAAATGCCCCCCGCGCGCATGCACATTCTTTTGAACAATACGGATACAATGGTAGTGTTCAACCAGCCTGTTACTCTTGATGGAGAAGGCAAATTCATCATCAGGGGATTGAGGGAAGGTTCCCATTTCATCAGCGCGTATCCGGATGGGGCGGCGCCCCTTATAAATCTCCCATGCGCCGTGAAATCCGATGATGATCAGGAGTTGACGCTTGAATTCGACAAAGGGGGGACGCTTGTTCTGGAGGTTTCCGATCCGGAGAAAAAACCGGTATCGAAGGCAAAAGTCGAGCTTTTCAACGCCGCCGGACAGCTCCTCGACATCCCCTTCAATATTGATTCCCTGATCAATTACAACAACCTGACATTCACGGATTCCAATGGACGTTACGAAAGGAAATACATCCCCGCCGGTTCCTACACAATGAAAATCAGCGCAAGCAGCAATAAACCCGTTACTCAGGATATAGTCATCCCCGAGGCCCAAACCCTTTTCCAGAATATAACCCTGGAAGGGAATTGAGTCTGACCAGTCTGACCAGTCTGACAGGCTGCGCTCCTTTTTCCATACGATTTTCATTGACCTCTTTCTTGTAAACCGGCAGAAAAGACGTTTAAATATTTCTTGAAAGTTATACATATTCAGATCGAAGCATTATCGCATTATCGCAAATCACTCTGGATGTGATCATTTCTCATGGAGCGTAAACCTATGTATCCTAAAATCAAGACCAGTCTGCCCGGTCCCATTGCTCGGAAAATTATTCAGAAAGACGAAAAATACATGTCCCCTTCCTATACCCGCGATTATCCCTTTGTCATGGATCACGGAAAGGGATGCTTCGTTACGGATGTGGATGGTAATGTGTTTCTCGATTTCGCAGCTGGCATTGCGGTTTGCGCTACGGGACATTCCCATCCCAATGTCGTCAAGGCGATCCGGGATCAGGCGGGGCGTTTCCTCCACATGTCCGGCACGGATTTCTATTATGATATCCAGGTGCGTCTTGCCGAGGAACTCTCCAAAGCCCTTCCCCTCAAGGGAAGGAAAAGGGTGTTTTTCACCAACAGCGGCGCTGAAGCAATCGAAGCTGCCATGAAACTGGCGCGCTATCATACCATGCGCCATCAATTCATAGCCTTTTTCAACGCCTTTCATGGAAGAACTTTGGGCGCGCTCAGCCTCACTGGAAGCAAGATCATTCAGAAAAAGGGCTTTTATCCCCTTGTCCCGGGAGTGGTGCATGTCCCTTACGCCTATTGCTATCGCTGTCCCTACAATCTTAAGTATGATTCCTGCTGCCTGTACTGCCTCAAATACATCGAGGACATGCTCTTCCTCAAAACGGTGGATCCGGATGATGTAGCGGCTATATTTGTCGAGCCGATCCAGGGCGAGGGCGGTTATGTCGTTCCCCCCGTGGAATTTATGGTCGGACTCCGCAGGATTTGCGATCGCTATGGAATCCTTCTCGTATGCGACGAGGTGCAAAGCGGCATGGGACGCACCGGAAGGATGTTCGCCGTCGAACATTTCGGGGTGGAACCGGACATCGTCTGCTTGGCAAAGGGCATTGCATCCGGCATGCCCCTGGGCGCAATCATAGCTTCCGCAGAAGTCATGACATGGCAATACGGCTCTCATGCCAGCACCTTCGGAGGGAATCCCGTTTCCTGCGCCGCAGCCCTGGCTACCGTGGATCTCCTGAATAAAAAGTTGATGAAAAATGCCGAAAAAATGGGCGCATACATAAAAAAACGCCTGACAAGCTTTATTGACAAATACCAGTGCGTCGGTGATGTGCGCGGCATCGGTCTCATGATTGGAGTGGAAATTATCAAAAATAAGAAAAGCATGGAAATGGCGCCAGACATCCGCAACCGCATCATCAACCAATGTTTTAAAAACGGGCTACTGATCCTGGGCTGCGGTCCTAATACCATTCGTATCGCGCCCCCGCTGATCGTAAATAAAAAGGAAGCCGACATCGCCATTGACATCCTGGAAAAGGTCATTGCCAGGGAGCGCCGATGATCTATAGCGTGATTTGAAACTTTCTCCCTCGTTACGCCATGAGCGCGGCTTACCTTGACAAGTCTCCATTACGGTAAATCTTGATTCCAGCATTCGGTTTCTGGCGCAAATCCCCGCATCTCCTGGGGATTTAACCAGAGGGAGCGTTCATGCATAACTCGGACTTTCAGAAACTTGATCATCCTGTCCGCACCTTTTTCCGCTTCCTGAAATTCCTCCTTCCATACTGGGATAAAGTCCTGTTCATCATTCTGGGAATCATGATCGCCGCCCCCATGGGCAACATACACATGGTCATCAGCAAGGCGATCATCGATCAGGTTGTCCTCAATCAGAACGAATCCATCAAACGCCGCCTCTTCATGCTCTTTTTCTTCATGTCCCTCGCGGCGGTCATTACCTGGTCCGGACAACTTCTCGAAAGGCTTCGGGGATTCATGGGATTTTATCTAAGAATGTTCGTCACTCTGGATTTGCGCCGCAAATTTTACAGTCATCTCCACAGGCTTCCCTTCAAATTTTTCCAGGGGCGCCCCATCGGCGAACATATGTACCGCTGCATGAACGACATCAGCTCCGAGGTCTGGACTTCACGGGGCATTGTTGACATGATCACCGCCAATGCGCCCGACATCTTCCGCATCCTGAACGACATGTTCTGGCAGGGCATGATCGTCTTTTTCCTGAATCCCATGGCTGCCTTCTTTATCGGCGTCACCATCATCCCTTATACTATTCTCAGCTACTGGATGAACACCTGGATCAAAAGGGCTTTTTTCAGGTTGAAACGCGAGGAGCAGGCTGTTCCTGCGGTTCTGCGCGATACCATTGCAGGCGTCGAAACGGTCAAGAGTTACGGCAGAAGGCGCTATATGAACAACCGCTATGTACGCCAGCTGATCAGCTCGATCCGCGCCACGATGCGCCGCGACTATCTCCAGGTGGCTCTGGATCAGTTCGTGTTCTGGGCGCTCGATCTGATCGCAGTCGGAGGTCTCTGGACTTACCTGGCGCGCCAGCTCATGATCGGAGAGATTACCGTGGGTTCGTTCTATGTGCTTTTGAATATATCGGTCCGCTTCATCGGTCCCTTCAAGCAGATGATCAATCAATACATGACCATTAGACA
>JAFGFK010000307.1 GCA_016931135.1 Candidatus Sumerlaeota bacterium
CCCTCTTTCGCCTAAGTCCTGTTATCTTTGAAGACATTTTGAGACCCCGGGAAAATTTCCCTGCGGGTCTCTTTTCTTTTAGAGCGATATTGCGCAGGGGAAATTTGAAGAGAAGTATTCGATCTGGATATCTTGCATGGAATTTTATCAGGATTCGGGAAGGATGCTGATGCTTCTTTTTCCCAAACCGGAACAGATATAGGTCACTTTTCCCGGGATTTTGGCGAAAAGGGTGAAATCCTTTCCCTGCCCCACGTTTGCTCCCGGGTAATATTTGTTTCCCCGTTGACGCACCAGAATGGTTCCTCCGGTGACAACCTGTCCATCAAACGCCTTGCATCCCAGTCTTTTGCCGCCACTGTCCCGGCCGTTCCTGGAAGAGCCGACTCCTTTTTTATGCGCCATGGTTCCTTACTCCTTTTCTTTTTCTTTCGATTCCTTTACTTTGTCGTCCACTTTTGCGGCGCCCATGATTTCTTTTACCAGAATGCCGGTATAAGGTTGCCTGTGTCCCTGCTTCTTTTTGAAGCCTTTGCGCCGTTTATAGGTGAAAACAACGATTTTTTTTCCGCGTCCCTGATCCCTGATCTCGCCCTTGATCGTAAAATCGGCAAGATTGGGGGATCCGATCATCACTTCGCCATCTCCGGCGTCAGATTTGACCATAAGGATATCATCGAGAATGACTTCCGAGCCGATTTCGCCTTCGATTTTCTCGACCTGGATAACGTCGCCTTCCTTGACGCGATATTGTTTACCGCCGGTTCTGACAATAGCCTGCATGTTTTTTTTCCCTCGAGGTTTGGTATATAAAAGCAAATGACAAATGGAGAACCTATTGTTTTGCCGCTTCCCCTGTCAATCAAAAAATCCAAAAAAATATGGGGGGTATATTTCTTCTGATACGACTTACTGGCGTCTTTTAAGAGCGTCTCCGATACCGAATTATGCGCGCGAGCGTGAATTTCGAGATGATCAGGAGGCTGATCGGGCGCGTCCGTCCGCCCATTTGCGCCGCTGGTCTATATCTTCTTTCATGGTCTTGGAAAGGGGAAACGTATCACGAATGGCTTCCACAATGCTTTCCGTGGCGATGTCGGTCTTATTCTCATAAGCGTCGTACAGTGCGGAGATGACCGCCTGCTCGATTTCCGCCCCGCTGTATCCCTCGGAAGCGGCGGACAACTTTGGAAGGTCAAAATGGGCGATATCCCGGTTGCGCGATTTCAGATGGATGGAAAATATCTCGGAGCGCTCTTCCGCATTGGGAAGGTCCACAAAGAATATCTCGTCAAAACGACCCTTGCGCAGAATCTCCGGCGGCAGCGATTCCACGTTGTTGGCTGTGGCAATGACAAAAACCGAGGCTTCCTTTTCCTGCATCCATGTCACCAGGGTTCCAAACACGCGGGCTGTCGTTCCGCTGTCGGAAAAGGATGAGGAATGAATGCCGGCAAAACCCTTGTCGATTTCATCGATCCACATAATGACCGGGGATACGGATTCCGCAATGGAAATGGCGCGGCGGACGTTTTGTTCCGACGATCCCACAAAACTCGAAAAAAGCTTTCCCATATCGAGGCGCAGGAGGGGGAGAGACCAGAAGTTGGAAACCGACTTGGCGCAAAGGCTTTTGCCGCAACCCTGAACTCCCACGAACAGCACGCCTTTGGGAACCGGAAGCCCGAAGCTCCTTGCCTGGGGCGCAAAGGCGAGACGCCTCTTTGACAGCCAGCGTTTCAGGGAAACCAGTCCCCCCACAGCGCTCATATTCTCTTTGGCGTCGATATATTCCAGAATGCCGGTTTTCCGGATGATCTGTCTCTTCTCGGAATAAAT
Organism: Candidatus Sumerlaeota bacterium; assembly: GCA_016931135.1. Taxonomy (GTDB): domain Bacteria; phylum Sumerlaeota; class Sumerlaeia; order MWCT01; family MWCT01; genus JAFGFK01. Next base: position 1,840 of record JAFGFK010000307.1, read on the forward strand.
GAAGGGAACCTCTTCGCGGGTCAGCCTTCCGGTCATGACAAGGGCTTTGGCAAATACGTTTTCCGCCTCGTTCAAGGTCAGCCCTATCGCAGCCTCCAGAAGATCATTGATCGCTTCAGGCGCCGTATCGACCTGAAAATTGGAATGACCTTTCAGATCATTGGCGATGGAAAGATACAATTGTTCCAGTTCGACTCTATCCGGAAGGGGGAAATCGACGATCGTGATGTCCTTTTCGAGGTCCGGCGGCAGGTTGAGCGTGGGGGAAAGGAGGATGACGGAAGTGGATGTCTGGCGCAGAAAAACGGCGAGATCCCGGAGTCCCCTTATCACGGTGGAATCCTTCATATAGGGATGATAATCCTTGAGAACGAACAGGGCGGGGTCTTCAAAGGATTGTATTTCTTTCAAAAGGAGGATAGGGTCCTTGGTTCCCTTTTTCCCTTCGATGGCGGAGCCGACGCCGCTTCTATGTCTGACCAGTCCCTGGCTGATAGTCCATACATAAATCTTTTTTTCCCTTTTGGATGCGATCCTTTCGATTTCGCGCATGACGCGCTCTTCCTCCCAGCTCACCAGGTAGATGATCGGGTAACGCGCCCGAACAAGCACTTCGAGTTCCATCTTGTTTGTAAGCCGCTGGGAAGGTTCCAGTAAAGGCAATTGGTTTTCCTGCATCCTTTTATACCCCGTTAAGACGAATATGATTTCAAATCACAAGGCTCCCGCCTTGTTTTTTTTCCGCCGATCCTTCCCTAACCCTGTTTTTTTCCGCAGCTGGCTCAATTTCCCGGCAAGCAGGGCGCGCTGGGTAAAGCCCAGGCGATCAACGAAAAGAACCCCGTTGAGATGGTCGATTTCGTGCTGGATCACCCTCGCGAGGAGATCGCCGGCATCGATTTCATGCTCCTGGAAATCCAGGTCTCGATAACGAACCCGGACGCCGTAAGGACGGTAAACCTTTCCCTCCACCCCGGGAATGGAGAGACATCCTTCCGTATAAGGGGCGTCTTCGGGTGATTCCCAAAGGATTTCCGGGTTGATCATGATCTGAAGCCGGCGCTTTGGGGTGGTATTTTCTTTTGTGCGCACCTGATCCACATCGAGCGCTATGACGCGAAGGAGTTCGCCCACCTGCGGCGCTGCGAGCCCCACGCCGTTGTATTGATACATTATCCCGCCCATTTCATCGATCAGTTTTCTGATGGAAGGCGTGATTCCATCCAAAGGTTTGGAGATATTGTACAGGATTTTGTTCCCATAAATCAAAATTTCATAAGACATCATTATACCTTCATCAAAAATATATTATAAATGCTATAATGATGTCAGGGCGCTTCCGTCAACCGTAAATGAAGCATGGGCAATGATCGCGCAAAGCCTGAAGAATTTACATCGAGTGATCAGCGCGTGATATCCCTGGTGGGGCATACGTGAGGGATGAAGGGAATGTTGCTGGAACCGATGGAACAAGTGGGATCTGCGCCGATGGGATTGACGCCGTAGGTTCCGCTGGCGGGACATTTGGGAGTTTTCTTTATATACCCGTTGAAACCGAATATATTGGCGTCATTCAGGAAGGCGTTGCTGTCATTGATCGGGGCGCCGTCGGAATGTTTGAATTCCAGGGCCCATTGTTCCTTGGCGGATTCGATCTGGGCGAGATTTTCCTGGCAGGTCTGCCCCCTGGTATTTTCGACGGCTCTCAGGTAGCCCGGAACGACGATGGCGATCAGGATGCCCATGATCGCCATGATGACCATGATTTCGATCAGGGAAAAGGCTTTTTTCATTTTTCCCCCCCAAGTACAAGATTTTCCATATAATCAAGCGAATTTTACGCTATTCAACATGATAGTTTTCCCTTGTCAAGCTTGTATTGAGAATTGAGAGATTTGCGGGCGCATCTTGACTCCGTTACCAAAACATCCCCCGTAGCGCTATCATGCAAAAACATCTAAAATTACGAAGATTTTAACGCGGTCGTTTATGTAAATCTATTTGTTTGAATATTGTATGTATCAATATTTATACGCCTCAATTTTACATTTTATATTTCTTGTCGCGTCGAAGTTATCACGCCCGATGCGTGATCACGAAGATCACGGATTACTTATATGCTTCATATTAATCTTGACAAGATAACGGCTTTGGTTTTATACGTCTATCATTATTTTGTCGTGATTCGCGTTGTGAATCTTTTTTTAAACCATGTCCTTATGGCATGGAATGGATGAGGTTGTTTCACAAATTCTCGGAAGTTTATCTTTTCAGCCGGAGTGGCGGAATGGCAGACGCAGAGGACTCAAAATCCTCCGAAGGCGACTTCGTGTGGGTTCAACTCCCACCTCCGGCACCA
>JAFGFK010000308.1 GCA_016931135.1 Candidatus Sumerlaeota bacterium
GAAGGGAAGGCGTTTGTGTATCATGGTTCAAGAGAGGGATTGAGTCCGATTGCTAACTGGGATAAAGGCGGGGATCAGGAATCCGCGTGGTTCGGGCATTCGGTTGGAACAGCGGGCGATGTGAATGGCGACGGATATTCGGACGTGATCGTCGGCGCTCCCAATTATTCTACTTCCGCAGCTGCCGCAGGCAGGGTTTTTGTTTATCATGGATCCCCTTCGGGATTGAATACAGATTTCAACTGGGACGAGGAGATAAGTCTGGGGAACAGCTGGTTTGGGTGGTCCGTGGGAACAGCCGGGGATATCAACGGCGATGGGTATTCGGACGTCATTATCGGTATTCCAAAACTGGATGCAATCGATACGGACCGGGGCGCGGTTTATATTGCCGAAGGGTCTTCTTCCGGATTGATTTCTCCGGGATTAACCTTACATGGAGACAGCGCGGGGGATGAGTTCGGGTGCAGCGTGGGAACAGCGGGAGATGTGAATGGCGATGGATACGCCGATGTCGTGATCGGGGCGTGGCTCTACACGAATGGACAGTCAAACGAAGGCAAGGCGTATTGCATTCATGGAAGCGATTCATTAAGCGGAGGCGCGTATGATTGGACTATTGAAGGGAGTCTCGCCAATGCAGGGTTTGGAGTTTGCATTGCCTCAGCGGGAGATGTGAACGGTGATGGATATGCGGATGTGATCGCAGGCGCCCCGGGATTTTCGAATGGCGAGACAGGTGAAGGAGGCGCATTTTTATTCTATGGAAACGGCGGGCGCGGCGACAACCTGGTTCCGCGTCAAATGTGCGTAAACGTGGATACTCCCATCAGCCTCCTGGGGAAATCCAATCACTGGAGTAATTTCCAAATCAGCGTATGGGGTAACACCCCGTTCGGCCGCGGCAAAGCGAGGCTGGAGTGGGAAGTCAAGCCATTGGGAACTCTTTTTGATGGAAACAATACCTATAAGACCGCAGTATGGGTGGATACAAACACCTTGTTTTCAGAAATATCTGTAACAGCAGCCGCACCTGATAATCAGATCCCCTGTCATTGGCGCGCCCGACTGCTTTATAATCCTGCCTGCGTTCCTTTTCAACAAAGAAGCCGCTGGCTCGCCATCCCCTGGAACGGCTGGCAGGAAGGGGACCTTCGCGTTTCCAAAACAGTGCGCAGTTTCATCCTGTATTAAATCTATTTTCCTAAAAATGCAGGACCATGGGGAATCACGCAAACCGGGCAAACCGGCGCAAAACCCGCAGCGTTGAAACCTGTCATTCCTCCGGCGACATTGCAGACATCCTCGAAACCATTCTGTTTGAGGATGCTCGCTCCTAAACTGGAACGGTGCCCTGTGCTGCATACCACGGCAATCGATGCGCCTTTACCGATTTCTTTGAATCGGGTGCGCAGATCCGGCGCAGGGATGTTGATGGCGCCCTTGATGTGATAAGCCTCATACTCTCGCGGGGCGCGCGCATCGATCAGGGTCATCTTATCTCCCTTCCTGATGATATCATTCAATTCCACAGCGGAAATCTGGCAAACATGGCTTGCGGGTTTTCCATCCTTCATCCAGGCAAACATGCCTCCCTCGAGATACCCGATCACGCGATCGAGCCCTACGCGTCGCAGCCACACGGCTGCTTCGGATGCCTGTGCGGGATTCGCCGTAACCAGCAGAATATCCCTTCCCGGGGGAAGAACCCAACCGGCGAACGTGGCGAAATTGCCGCCGAAATCAATATGCCAGGCGCCCTGTATATGCTGCCCTCCAAAGGCTTCGTAACTCCGGATATCGAGGATGATGGTTCCCGCTTTTTTTGATTTTTTCTCGAACTGATCCGGGGACAGCGGCGCAACAGGAGGCATTTTATACGCAAGGGCGGGTCCGTCCCTGTTGATGGCGCTGCAGCGGGAGAAATGATCCGGCGCAGGAGGCATGTTGGTTGTAAGAGAAGCGATGAATTTTTTGATATTTCTAATCTGAAGAGCGGCGTTGTATTTTTTTTCATACCCAATGGTGGAGGCGCGCTTGGCGCCCATTGCCCTTCCGCAAAGGGAGCCGGCGCCATGCGCAGGATAAACCTCGCAAAAAGGAGGGAGTTTCAGGAGTTTATCGTGAAGACTGTGATAGAGTTTTTCCGCGAGTTTTTGAGCGATTCCGGGAAAGAGGTCGGGGCGCCCCACATCGCCAACAAAAAGCGTGTCTCCGCAGAATACGCCAACCGGGTCTTGTCCCCTCGCCGTATCAGTAACCACGTAGGAGATGTGCTCGGGGGTATGCCCCGGGGTATCCAGGACTTTGATTTCCATATTTTCAATCTTGAACGTATTCCCTTCGGAAACAGCCTTATGGGGGAATTTGCATTTTCCGGATTTGGGGGCATAGATGACCGCGCCGTTTTTTTTCGCAAGGTCGATATGTCCGGAGATAAAATCCGCATGAAGATGGGTTTCAAGGATATGAGTGATCTTCATGTTCATGGCTTTGGCTGCATCCAGATAAATTTCCACATCGCGCTGGGGATCTATGATGGCGCAGGTTTCGTTCCCTCCCAGAAGGTAGGAGCTATGCGCAAGACCTTTGACAAAGAATTGTTGAACAAACATGGTTCATTCCCTCCTTTTATAAAATTGAAATTTATTTTTATATCATGAAGAAAAAAATAGCAAGGAAAAGTTGAAGGGGGAAAATATGGAAGTCGGATCAGTTTTCCGAGTAACAGGTAGGATTTTGGGGGCATACTCTATAAAAATCCTTCACACTATCATGGGTTTTTTCTGAAATCGGGGGTCAATCCCGAAAAATGTCAATATAAGCTTGCCAAAAAATTATCATCTCTTTATGAAACACTCGTTTAGATGGGAAGAGAAAAGAGATACATAACAAATGATGCGCGGATATGAAAAAAGTTGGTCTCTGTTTTTGCTCTTTTTTATCCTGATAATCCTTAACCCGGTATTTTCTTTTTCTCAGGAGGAAGAAGCAAAGAATCCGCTTTTCAACCGCGAACATTTGAATGTGTTAGTCATGCTCGCGGTTTTCGCGGTTTTTTTCTTTTACTTCATTTTCACTGCAAGAAAAGGACGCCCCCTGTACCTCCGGAAAATCCCCGGAGTGAATGCCATAGAGGAGGCTGTGGGGCGCGCCACGGAAATGGGAAGACCGGTTCTCTTCGTTCCGGGGCTCGATGACATCGACGAGATTCAGACACTGGCGGGAATTGGAGTACTGGGGCATGTGGCAAAAATCACCGCGCGCTATGATACCCCCCTGATTGTTCCCACGCGGCGCTCCATCGTGCTGTCGGTTTGCGAGGAAACCGTGAAGGAAAGTTACACTGCTGCGGGAAGACCGGATGCCTACAAACCGGACAACCTCCGGTATCTCTCCGATGAACAATTCGCCTATACCGCGGGAGTGGATGGCATCATGATGAGGGAAAAACCGGCAGCGAATATCTACATGGGAACCTTTTACGCGGAATCGCTGATTTTAGCGGAAACGGGATTTTCGAGCGGCGCGATCCAGGTGGCGGGAACCGCTTCCATCACCCAGCTTCCTTTTTTCGTTGCTGCGTGCGATTATACCCTTCTCTCCGAGGAGTTTTACGCAGCTTCCGCGTATCTCTCAAAGGATCCCCAGATGCTCTCCAGCGTAAAGGCATCGGATTATTTCAAGATCATTGTAATCGTCGTTTTGATTTCAGGCGTAATCCTGGCAACCCTGAAACCCGAATGGATTCAATCGCTTCAGAACTGGTTTTAAGGAAGAACCATGATCAAGGTTAAAATTCCCATTTTTATCACGATCATCGTCGGGATTTTCATGATCGCAAAATTTTTCCTCAACGTCCTGTGGATCAAGGCTGTTGCGGATGAACTGGAACAATGGGGAATGATCGTTCTTGCCATGGCGATCGTTCTGGGAGTCGCCAATATCCTGCGCGTGAATCTCAAGACCGCGCTGAAAAAGGGAAAAGACTGGCAGTACAAGCTTGTTGTGGTCATTTCCATGATGGGCATGATCCTCGTGGGATTATGGGATTTGGCAATGCGGGGGCATGTTTCGGCGGGAAGCGAATTCCAGTATCTGTTCGATGTCATCTACACTCCCCTATCCGCAACGATGTTTGCGCTTCTGGCGTTTTACGTTGCCTCGGCTGCGTTTCGGGCGTTTCGGGCGCGCAATGTGGGCGCTGCGCTGCTTCTCGTTTCCGGCGCGCTGGTCATGATCGGAAGAGTTCCTCTCAGCGCAGCTATCTCTGGCTATTTGCCGAAAATTGCGGATTGGATCATGGCGGTTCCAAACGCTGCAGGGCAAAGGGGACTCATCATTGGAGCTGCCATGGGCGTTATCGCAACAGGGCTTCGCATCATATTCGGGATAGAGCGTCCTTATCTCAGAGGAGAGTAGGCAATGAAAAATGAGAAATAGACAATTAAAAATCAAAGACCGGGATAAAGAGGCAAACAGGGGATGAGGAAGGAATTGGACAGGCGATGGATTTTTCTAACTGTGGGGTTGGTTGTATTGGCGTTTTTGAAAATCCCTTTTGCCGTGAAATATGCTCCGAATGAAAAAACGCGCGGAGTTTACAATGCTGTGGAAAGCCTGGAGCCGGGAAGCATTGTTTATCTCTCCATAGATTACGGACCATCTTCCCAGGCGGAACTCCTTCCCATGCATGAGGCTCTGGTTTATCATGTATTGAAACGGAATCTGAAGATCATCGCGGGCTCGGTGTGGGAAACCGGTCCTCCCATGACAGACAAGGCGTTCAAAAGCGTGGCTGCCAGGCTCCAAGAGGAAGGGATATCGAAAAAATACGGAGTGGATTATGTGAATTTGGGGTATAAATCCGGAAATGATGTCGCGATCGCCAAAATCGGAACATCGATTCCGGAGGCGTATCCGCGGGATTACCTGAACAAACCGTTGCAGGAATACGCCATCATGAAAGGCGTTACCAATTTCGATCAGATCGGGCTTTTATGCAACATCAGCGCCGGAGCGCCCGGGGCGCGGCAATGGCTGCAACAGGTTCAGACGCGATACAATGTTCGTATGATCGCCGGAGTTACGGCGGTCATGGCGCCGGACCTTTATTCTTTCTTCCAATCGAAACAGGTGGAGGGATTTTTAGGCGGGCTTGTCGGCGCTGCGGAATACGAATACCTTTTGCAACGCCCGGGGTTCGGCATGGCGGGTATGAACGTGCAATCCATAACGCATTACCTGATCCTGTTATTCATCCTGATAGGGAATATCCTGTATCTCCGCGAACGCGCCAGGAAGAAACGGGAACAGGAAGCGTAACATCATGGAAAGATTCGCAAAAGAAGTTTGAAGTTTGAAGTGAGAAGTTTGAAGTGAGGTATTCAAATATATTTTCAAAATCTGCATTCTACATTCCGCAATCCAAAATTCTTATATAGAAGGAGAAACCCGTAAAGATGAACCTTCTCGGCGTCTGGATTTCAGCCTTTTTAACCCTGGCGATCTTCAGCTTTTTATATAAAGACAATCCCATCTACAAATTTGCGGAGCATCTTTTTGTGGGGATTTCCGCAGGATACGCCTTCATACAGGCGATAGCGGGAACCTTGCGCCCGAATTTGTTCGAGCATGTGAAGACCGCAGTTGAAACCGGCGATGTAAGCGGCTATGCGCGATTGGGCGCGCTGGTTCTGGGCGTGATGATCCTGATGCGGCTTTTTCCAAA
>JAFGFK010000309.1 GCA_016931135.1 Candidatus Sumerlaeota bacterium
GGTACAGCGCCGCGGAAAATGCGGTTTGTATTTGAAGCAGGTACAGGAGCGCTCCGATATTCGGCGCATTGATCTCGCCCAGGGTGAATTTGACATTGGGGCGTTCTTTTTGTGTCAGGCAATATTCCATCGCCGCTGCGTCGCAATGAGATATATCGCCCAGGTCCTTGTTCGCAAGATAATCCAGGGATTCGATATTCTGAAACACATGGGGGACGGCGCACTCTGAATGGAATTTTTTGACCTCGATAAATGTGAATATCTTGTCATTCGGACCTTCCAGAAAATCCCTTCCAAACGTATATTGGGAGGACGGCCCCGCAACAGGGATGGGCATCTGGATGGAAGAGCGGGCGCGAGAGTTTCCGGATGATCCTGTACCCATGGTTTCCGCCCATGCCTCGCAGTACCATTTCCCTATAGCCTTCAATTGATTGGAAAAAGGGGAGATGATGGAAAGGTTTTTCCCCTTTTTCGTACCGGCAATATAATGGATCGCAGCGTTCAGATAAGCCGGATTCGTCATGAGACCTGATTTGGAGCAAATCTTGTCCATTTCCCGCGCGCCGGAAAGAAGGTCCCCGATATTGATTCCCCCCACCGCAGCGGGAAGCAACCCGACAGGCGTGAATATGGAGAAGGATTCCTTCACAAGCCCGGGAATCGGCAATGTTTTCAACTTATCCCCTACCGCCGCCTTTTGCAGGGTTCCTTTCTCAAGGTCCGTCGTTATGATGAAGTGTTTCGACAACGCCCCTTTGCTGAATCGCCGCTGGATCACATTGTAAATATACATGAATATGGCGATGGTTTCAATGGCGTCGCCGGATTTGCTGACGATATTGAAAGCCGTATATTTCAGATCGAGGGAATCCAGGAGACTTTTGACATCATCCGGGTCCGGATTGTCCAGATAGAATATTCTTGGTTTGTTGCGACGCGAAGCAGCCGGAAGGATATTGTGAAAAAGACCGGTCAGGGATTCAATCAGGCACCGGGATGCGTGAACCGCGCCTCCCATGCCCACGATGACAAAATTCTCGAAACTCCTCTGTATTTCATGGGCGATGGCGTTGATGGCTTGCACCAGATGCTCATCGTAAGCAATATTGAAAAATCCGGTTGGATTCGAATTGCGGTCTTCCTGAAATTGTTTGAAAATCACCTGGGCTCTTTTATCGAGCCCTTTCAGTTCTTTTTCGCTTACGCCGTTCTTGTCTCCGATCACTCCGACCATGGCGTTATTGTAATCATACGAAATCTTTATGGCGCCCATATCTCGTCCTCCCCATAATGACACAGAAAACGCCCTTAAACGGCTTGAAAAATTAAATCCGGAAGTGGGTTCAAGGACGGTTAAATGATTATATAACTATAAAGATTCCTGCATGTAAAGTCTTTTTTATTCCACAATACCCCATACAATTATCTCCGCCAGCCGCGCGGTCTGAATGCCGGGATACGATCCGGGCTGCTCGATCTCGATTCCCAGATAACGAAGGGATGTATTCCGGGGAAATGGAATGTATTGATGGGAATAACCCTCCGGATTCTTCACCCTTGCCATCTCATTCATACTGTTTTTATCCCCTTCGCCACCGGAGATTATTACCGATCGCACGTTGAATTGAGGGGAAAATCCCGCTTCTTCCGCGTAAAACAGCTCCACGCCCGCCATCTGGTATGACTTGTAAAAGTCGATGCTGATACCGTGCCTGTGAGATGCGTCATCCGATATATGTTCCCAGTAGTTGTCCAGATTGGCGGTCATGCCGATGGATCCATCCTTGATCGCGGATGGAGAATTCCTTTTCCCGGAACCGCATGCCGCGATTCGATTGGGCGCCTGTCTCATCAGGTTGATCCTCTCTCCGGGTTCCGGCGCCCGCTCGCTGACGCAAAAGGCTGTGAAAACTGGATATTCGATCCCGGAAGGAGTGGAGTTGATTCTGCTATCCCCCAGGATGACCGATGCCGCATCGCCATCCGGAAGGGCGATGGCGTCCTCGATTCCATCGCGGATAAGAAACTCGGCGAATTCCCGCAGCGTCACGCCCTGCCATTCGGTTCCTTTCTGATCCACGCAATAAATATCCAGGAATCTTCCCTTATCCCGGATTCCCAGGGCAAGGCGGGCTTTGGGCTGCTCGTAATGGGATAAGGAAGGCGCCCCTTCCTTTTCGCAGAATGTTCTCATGGAATCCTCCTGATAAGCCCCTTTTTGCAGGAAATAAGGTCCACCGCAGAATCTTCCCGGAAGAGCCTGCCCCGGCGTCTCATCCGGCATTGCGATTGTCACCCGATCGAGCCTTTTTAATATAGCCTCCTCATCCTGCTTCGCGCCCACAAGGGCTAAAACGCATGCGTCTCTTTGAATGGCGATGTCGGAAGATTCTTCCCCTGTCTTGTCCACCCAGTACCGGTTTCCCTCGGAACTGCCGGGTACAGGCGCGAGGATGTAATACCTTTGTATGCCCCATGATTTCATTTCCTCCATTTTCAATCCCTGAAATGCGCTGGTGAAAAGATGATAACCAGGATGGCGGGGGCGCATGTTCATTCCTATGGTTGATATTGTCTCGCCTTGTTCGGTAACGATACGGGGAGTTTTTTCGACGTTGTCGTCGCTTTCATTGAATTCGATATAATTCAACGCCCTCAAGCGAACTTCGGGATATGAATGTCCTGTTGTGAAAACGCCCGATGCTGTTCTGAGATTTCCCAGAGGCAGGTTTCGATTATTTTCCTTTTTGTGGAAAAGGGACGCCGGAACCACAACCTGCCCCTTTCTTCTCTTCATAATGTCGCTCGGGAGTTCCGGCCTTTCCGGAAATCCTTCCGAACCTACAACTTCAAGAGTTACATCCACTCCCCGCAAATCGATCCGGATACGATGAATCTGGTGGGTGACATTTTGTCTTTGTTCCAGGGATGATTGATACTGAATGGATGGAGAAATCCGGCGTTGCGCATCCCATTTGACCGGTTCGGAGGGAAATGCCGGAAAAACGAGGATCGAAAACAAAATCGCGCAAAGGTATTTTTTCATGATCTTCCCCGATTTTTCATCGTATATTTTTTATTTGTCATTGGGCTGGAACTCCGCTCGAGCGCGAGAATATCCTTCAAGAACATTCCCGTATAAGATCGCGCGTTTTTGACGATGTCCTCCGGATGCCCGGCAACGAGAATCTCCCCCCCGGCGTCCCCTCCCTCCGGACCCAGATCGATGATCCAGTCCGCGCATTTGATCACGTCCAGGTTGTGCTCGATCACGATCACCGCGCTGCCTGATTCAACCAGCCGGTTCAATACAACCAGCAGCTTTTTGATATCATCGAAATGGAGACCGGTTGTGGGTTCATCCAGTATATACAGCGTGCGCCCGGCGTTTCTCTTGGACAGTTCTCTCGAAAGCTTGACGCGCTGCGCCTCCCCCCCCGAAAGCGTGGTGGCGCGCTGCCCCAGCTGGATGTACGAAAGCCCCACATCATCCAGCGTTCTGAGTTTGTTCCGGATCGCGGGGATGTTATGGAAGAATTCCAGCGCCTCGCGAACCGTCATGTTCAAAACGTCATCGATGTTTTTTCCCTTGTACAATATTTCCAGGGTTTCCCGGTTGAACCGCTTCCCCCTGCAGGATTCGCATTCCACGAAAACGTCAGGGAGGAAATGCATCTCGATGCGTTTGACGCCCGCCCCTTCACACGCCTCGCAACGACCTCCTTTTACGTTGAAGGAAAAACGTCCCGGTTGATACCCCCTTACCCGCGATTCCGGTATCTGGGAGAAAAGCGTCCGGATTGGATCGAAAACCTTGGTGTATGTCGCTGGATTGGAACGCGGGGTTCTCCCGATCGGCGACTGGTTCACGTTGATCACATGATCGATATGGCTGATTCCCTCGATTTTGCGGTGAGCCCCAATCCGGGCGTTCGATTTGTAAAGCCTTTTAGCCAACGCTTCATGGAGAATATCCAGGAGAAGCGTGGATTTACCCGAACCGGAAACCCCCGTGACGCAAATGAAAAGTCCCAAAGGAAACTCCACATCGATGTTTTTAAGATTATGCTCGCTTGCGCCGCGCACCCACAGCGAATAATCCGGTTTCGGCGATCGCCTCTTCTTCGGTACAGGGATGCTGTCTTTTCCGGAAAGATACCGCCCCGTGATGGATTCAGAACATTCCATCATTTTTTCCGGAGTACATGCGCAAACCACATATCCCCCGTGCTTTCCCGCCCCGGGACCAAGGTCGATCACGTAATCTGATGTGCGAATCGTTTCCTCGTCGTGTTCCACAACTATGACCGTGTTGCCCAGGTCGCGCAACCGTTTCAGCGTTTCGATGAGACGCCTGTTGTCCCTGTGATGAAGTCCGATGGAGGGTTCATCCAGTATATACAGAACGCCTGTGAGCTGGGATCCGATCTGCGTGGCAAGGCGGATGCGCTGCGCCTCGCCGCCGGATAATGTCGATGCCGTTCTCTCGAGCGTCAGGTAATCCAGCCCCACATTCATCAGGAATCCCAGGCGATCGTTCAATTCCTTCAGTATCTGATTGCTGATTTCCCTTTCTTTGGGAGTAAGGGAAAGGTTTTTTAAAAATTCGAGAGACGCCTTCACCGTGAAACGGGTATATTCGGAGATATTGACGCCATTGATGCGAACGGCAAGGGCTTCGGGGCGGAGCCGATCCCCTTTGCATACCGGGCAGGGCGTGTCGGAAAAATACGAACTCACCCAATCCCGGATGTAATCGGAATTTGTTTCCCGGTAACGCCTCCGCAGGTGCGGAATCACGCCCTCGAAGGGCATGTTGTTGTGATACCGCATCCCGTGTTTGCTTTTATATTCCACAGCGACTCCCTCGCCGCTTGTTCCGTATAGAATGATCTTCTGCAAGGCGCGGGGCAGATTTTTCCACGGGGTATCCAGCTGAATCCTGTAGTGATCCGCAACGGATTTCAGCCATGTGTACATCCACGAATCCTCGTCGCTGGGCCAGGGATGGATGGCGCCATCGGAAAGGGATAGCGTCGAATCCGGAATCACGAGATTTTCATCGATCTCCTGCAGATGCCCAAGTCCCTTGCATTCCGGGCATGCCCCGTAAGGACTGTTGAAGGAAAAAAGCCGCGGGGCGATTTCCTCGATGCTCACTCCGCAATCGATGCACGCAAAAGATTCGCTGAAAAGCATCTCCTTTTGCAGATTCCCGGGAACCCCCTCTTTGAGATCGGACACAACCTCGA
>JAFGFK010000310.1 GCA_016931135.1 Candidatus Sumerlaeota bacterium
AACTTCAAACTTCAAACTTCTCTTGCGGAGTGCGGAATTTTTTTAATAATATTTGAACGCCTTACTTTAAATCCCGCCTTTGGCGGGACTTAGTCCTCACGCTTTCAGCGTGATTCCTCAGCATAACCATCCCGCCACAAGTCAAACTTCTTATTATTATATTTAAATGCCTCACTTCAAACTTTTAACTTCAAACTTCAAACTTCTCTAATCCGCTTTCCTTTAATACGGTCGCATATCCCGGGTCTTGACGCCGGTTGAGATGCCCTCCACCATCAAGCGGAATTCCGCAGGGCTCGTGGCGTACGCCATGGCGTCTTCCAGCTTGATCAATTTTCTCATATAAAGATCATACAACGCCTGATTGAAGGTTTGCATGCCGACTTGCCGCCCCATTTCGATATGCTGCGGCAATTCCAGCGTTTTTCCTTCATGGAGGAGTTTCCGGATGGTTGGAGTGCCGATCATGATCTCGAGAGCCGGAACTCTCCCTTTTCCGGATGCATGGGGTAAAAGCCGCATACATAATACGCCATTCAGGGATAAGGAAAGTTCCAGGCGTATTTGTGGATGCAGATAAGCGGGGAAATAGTTGATGATGCGTTCCACGGTTTGAACGGCGTCCACGGTATGAAGCGTGGAAAAGACAAGATGCCCGGTTTCCGCGGCGGATATGGCGGTCTGAATCGTTTCCAGATCGCGCATTTCCCCGATCACAATCACATCGGGGCTTTGACGTAGAACATGTTTCAACGCCTCACTGAAATTCTTGGTGTCGAATCCCACCTCGCGCTGATTGATGATCGCCATTTTGTCCTGATGCAGAAACTCGATGGGATCCTCGATTGTGATGATGTGGCATCTGCGAAAACCGTTGATGTGGTTGATCATAGCGGCAATGGTGGTGGATTTCCCGCTTCCCGTGGTTCCGGTTACAAGGATGAGACCCCGGTACATCTCCGAGAGGTCCTTTACAGCCAGCGGGAGATTCAGTTCCTCGAACGTAAAGTTGGGGTGGGCGATGTATCGGAAAACCATGCCCACGGAACTCCGCTGCATGAAGACATTGACGCGAAAACGCCCGACTCCGCGAATTCCAATTGCCAGATCCATTTCATGGTGCTGTTCAAAATAGCGGATTTGCTCCTCCGACATGAGGGAATACGCCGTATTCCGCACATCACTGACATCCAGTTCCGGGAAATCGGAGGGTTCGATCACATTGTCGATCCGGAACATGGGTTGAGACCCTGCCTTGAGGAAGAGGTCGGAAGCCCCCCGCTCCGGCATTTCCTGAAGCAATACTTCCAATTTAATCATTTTTGTCACCTCATCCCTATACAGATATATTTGAACCCGGCTCTTTCCACCCGTTCTCTGGCGTAAATATTGCGTCCATCGAACAGGTAGGAGCCGCGCATGTTCTGACGTAGTTTATCCAGGTTGAGCAGTTTGAATTCGTTCCATTCCGTAACAACGACAAGGGCGTCCGCTCCTTTTGCCACATCATAGGCGTTTTTGCAGAAAGTGACGTTTTTCAGGATGTTCTTTGCATTATCCATGGCAACAGGATCGAAGACCTTGATGGACGCCTTTTTTTTCAGGAGGTCCCGAATCAAAACCAGGCTTTTGGCGTCGCGGAGGTCGTCGGTATTGGGTTTGAAAGCCAATCCCAGGATTCCGATCACTTTTCCTTTCATGGGTTTCAGTTTTTCCATGATGCGGTTGGCAAAGCGCGGCACGCGGTTCTCATTTAATTTTATCACAGATTCCAGAATGGAGGCGTCCTCTTTGAATTTTTTCGCTGTGCATAAAAGCGACAGGGTATCTTTGGGGAAACATGATCCTCCGAAACCCAGTCCCGCCTGGAGAAAATGGGAACCGATCCTGGAATCGTACCCCATCCCTTTGGCAACCAGGGTGACATCAGCGCCGGCTTTCTCACAGATGTTCGCGATGAAATTGATAAAAGATATCTTGGTTGCGAGAAAGGCGTTGGAGGCGTATTTGATAATCTCCGCGCTTTCCACATCCGTGATCAGCATGGGACGCTCCAGGGGAGCGTACAACTCCAGTAGCGCCATTGCCACGTGATGATTCGGAACCCCGATGACGATACGATCCGGATACAGGCAATCCGCAATAGCGCTGCCCTCCTTCAAGAATTCCGGATTGGAGACCACGTCGAAATCGCAGTTGTTCCGCTTGAATTTCTCGATGATATTACGGACGAAATTGCCCGTTCCTACGGGCACGGTGCTTTTATTCACAATGATCTTGTAATCATCCATATACCGCGCAATTTCCCGCGCAACCTCCTCAACAGCCGTCAGGTCTGATTCTCCATTCGCCTTGGGAGGGGTTCCTACGGCTATGAATATCACCTTGGACTTCCTGATTCCATCGGAGATTTTCGTTGTGAACGAAAGGCGTTTCTCCTCCACATTACGCAGAACCATTTCCCGGAGCCCTGGTTCGTAGATCGGCATGACTCCCGAATTCAGCATATCGATCTTCTTCTTGACATTATCCACGCAGATCACCTCGTTCCCGAGGTCGGCAAATACGGTTCCTGTAACAAGTCCTACATATCCTGTGCCAATGACGCAGACGTTCATGAAACCACTCCTTTATTTTTAAACCAGTCCATTGTAGTTTTCAATCCTTCCTCGAGCGGGACTTTGGGTTCCCATTTCAACTGGGCGCGGGCTTTTGTGATATCCGGTTGACGGGTTTGCGGATCATCCTGAGGCAGAGGTTCATAACGGATTTCCCCCTTGCCTCCGCTGATTTTCAATAACAGTTCTCCCAACTCCAGGATCGTCATCTCGTTGGGATTCCCGATATTGACCGGATCGCTGATGTTCGAGAGAAGCAGTTTGTAAATGCCTTCGATAAGATCGGATATAAAACAGAAGCTTCTGGTTTGACGTCCGCTCCCATATACAGTCAGGGGTTTGTTTGTCAAAACCTGGTAGATGAATTGAGGCACCACTCGCCCGTCATGGAGCCGCATCCGCGGCCCGTATGTGTTGAAGATGCGGGCAATGCGCGTAGAGATGCCGTGATACCGGTGATAAGCCATGGTCATGGCTTCAGCGAAGCGTTTGGCTTCGTCATATACCCCGCGGGGTCCGATGGGATTCACATTTCCCCAGTAATCCTCCTTCTGGGGATGGACCAGGGGGTCTCCATAAACCTCCGATGTGGAAGCCAGAAGAAAAACCGCCTGTTTCTCCTTGGCGAGTCCCAGCGCCTTGTGCGTTCCCAGGGAGCCCACCTTCAGGGTTTGAATCGGCATTCTCTGATAATCGACCGGGCTGGCGGGAGAGGCAAAATGCAGGATATAATCGATCGGTCCCTTGATATACAGGTATTCAGTAACGTCCTGCTTGATGAATGTGAACTGCTCCCGGTGAAGTTGTTCGATATTTTCGATGTTTCCGGTGGAAAGGTTATCTATGCAAATAACCTCATGTCCTTTTGCCAGCAGGTATTCGCACAGGTGGGAACCGAGAAAGCCAGCCCCCCCGGTAATTAAAGTTCTCGGCAATTAAAGACCTCCTCACAATAAATTTCTCTTGCTGAAATATCAAAGAGGAGCGGATTGTCAATGGAAAATGAAAAAGGATACATTTACAGGGGCGCCTCAACTTCACTCACCGCCTGTTTCAGAACCTCTTCATCTTCTCGAACGCCTCCCAATCCCCCGCTTTCAAAGGTTTTTGCCACCTGGATGCGGTGGGCGAGTACGCAACTGATCATGGATTTTATGTCGTCCGGGATACAGTAATCCCTGTTTTCATAATATGCCTTGGCTTGAGCCACCCGGCGAAGCGACAACGCCCCGCGCGGGCTCACTCCCAATTCAATATGAGGGGAATTCCTTGTTACCCCAACGATCTTCCCGATATATTCGAGGAGGTCCTGATCCAGCTCCACTCCCTCCACTTCCTTCTGCATCGACAGGATGTCCTCGGATGACAATACCGGAGCCACCAGATCCAGGTTTAAAAGCCCTTTTTGTTCCTTCAGGATGATGATTTCATCGGACAGGTCCGGATAACCGATGTGAAGTCTCATGAGGAACCTGTCCATCTGAGATTTCGGAAGAGGAAACGTCCCGTGAAATTCGATCGGGTTCTGAGTGGCGATCACCATGAAGGGCTTGGGGAGATTGTAAGTTACCTTGTCGATGGATATCTGGGCGGAATTCATGGCTTCCAGGAGGGCGGATTGCGTCTTGGGGGTAGTTCGGTTGATCTCATCCGCAAGGATGATATTGGCGAAGATAGGACCCTGCTTGAAATCGAACAGCCTGCGTTCCGGATC
>JAFGFK010000311.1 GCA_016931135.1 Candidatus Sumerlaeota bacterium
GATACCGAAGAGGGGGGCGGATCGATCTTGTACTCGACAACCTCGATCGGATCATCCGGCTGCGCAGAAAACTCAAAACCTCCTATCCCAAAATCATCTGGCAAAATCTCGCGTTTCGATATAATGAAGATCGGATTCCCGAGATCAGGGCGCATGTAAAGAAAATGGGGGTGGATATTTTCCGGCAGGTTTCTCCCTACATCCCGATGCACGAAGATTATGCGGAATGGATTCCCCAAAGGGGAAAACGGGGGGAGATTGCCAAAGGTCCCGTATTTGTCGATCGCGTCATTATCACGCCCCCTCAAATAAAATCGGGAGAGACCTTTGAACTGGAATGTCATGTTACAAACAGAGGGAAGAAAATTTTTCCCCAAGAACACGGTGATGATGGAAGTATCCGTGTGGGCATAAAGATTCTCGATGAATCCAAAAGATTGAAATGGGAAATCGGTCGGATATTTCTCCCCACGGCGCTTGCCTCAGGCGAGTCAATCCACCTGAAGACTGCCCTTACTGCGCCGGATGCGCCGGGTAGATACTTTATAAAACTCGGCATGGTCAAAGAAGGGCGTTTCTGGTTTGAGTTCCATCATCAGATTCAGGAAAGAACAGCTGATGTTCCCCTCATGGTTCAATGACGAACTCCCGCCATTCTTTTCTTACCCTAATAACTCTTGACTATCAAAATCAAATACCGGAATTTTATAAGAGTTTTCAATTATACAAAGATCTTTCATTGACGAAATATTTCAGGGAGACTTCCTTATGGAAAATAAAAATACTCCTGCAAAAGTCGATTCCAAGTCAGGTTCGATTGAACCCGAGCCGCTTTTTCCTCTCAAAGGTTACCTGATCCTGAACTTGATATTCTGGGCTTATTGCATTCTTCAACTTGCCATTCTATCCTGGCTGTTCAAGGACATCGTGGGACTTGTCTTTTTCTTTGTGGTTCTGGGCGCCGGTTTTACCATCGTTTCCGCTTACGACTGTATTTACGACCGTATCGTTCATAAAAACAAATCGGAAGAAACAGGAGAAAACAAGCCAGCATGAAGAAAAGCAAGGTGTTTTACACCAATGCGCGTTCCCTGCATTATCGTTATGCCTACAGCCTGACCTCCAAGATAAAAAGGCTGATGGAGGTCTTTGAATTCCATGAACATATTCCCGCCAATAAAAAAGTGGCGGTGAAAACCCACTTCGGCTCTGTGGGCGCCTTCCGCATCGTTCGCCCCACGTTTCTCCGGATCATGACAGACGCAGTCAAGGAGGCAAAGGGCATTCCTTTCGTTACGGATACCGGAGGACTTGACAAGCTGGGGATTGCAGCGCAAAATGGAATCACCGAACTCTCCGTGGGCGCTCCTGTGCTTCTCGCAGGCGGAATCAAGGATTTTGATTGCGTTATGGTAAAAACCGGAGGTGAACTGGTCAAGGAGATCGGCGTTGCAGGGGCGATTTATGATGCAGACGGCATGATTGTGGTAAGTCATTCCAAAGGTCATATTCAAGCCGGATACGGCGGAGCGATCAAAAATGTTTCCATGGGATGCGTGACATCCAAAAACCGCAACGGGGAGAATCAACGGGGACAGATGCATGCGCGAGGCGAGACGCCCTTTCACTGGGATGAAAACCTGTGTACTCTTTGCGGACAATGCGTGGAAATCTGCTCCTATCTCTCCCACGCGCTGAAAATCGAAGACAAGAAGCTGATCATGAATAAGAATAAATGCTGGCGGTGCGGCAGATGCGTCCGGGCGTGCCCCACTGGCGCCCTCAGCGTTGACATGGATGAGGAGGCGTTTGCCAAAGGGATGACGGAGGCGATGAAGGCGGTTCTCTCCACTTTTGATCCGCGCTACGTTGTTTACATCAACTTTGTCATGGAATTTCAGCCCGAATGCGACTGCATGCCCATGGCGGACACCCCCATCATACAGGATCAGGGCGTATTGATCAGCGCCGATCCTGTGGCAATCGATGCGGCAACGCTCGATCTGGTGGCAAAGGCTGTTCCGCTTCACCAGTCGCGCGCAGAAGAACACAAGGTGCGCTCCGCAGGGCCCGACATGCTCCAGAAAACCATGGGACGCGATCCCTGGCGCCAGGTTGTTTTGGGAGAAAAGATCGGACTGGGTATCAGGCAATACGATCTGATTCAAATAGAACCCTGACAATGTAAAATGAAAAATGAAAAATTCAAAATTAAAATCCGTCTCCCTGAAAAATACCAGAAAAAATAAAGACATGAACCAGGAAATGCTCATGAAGAAAATCATCCGGGCGTCAAGTCGTGTGGATGATTTTCTACTCAAATTCATTCGGCAGGATGAACAGATTCCAAATCTGCATGAGGGCATGATTTACGCACTGGGGCTTCATACCAGCGATCCGGCGCTTCGGGGAAAAAGGCTTCGCCCATCCCTGGGGCTTCTCGTTTGCGAGGCGCTTGGTGGGGATCCAAACCTGATCCTCCCCTTTTCTGCAGCAATAGAAATCTTCCATAATTTTACACTGGTGCATGACGATATCGAGGATGGAGACGAGTTCCGCCGCAATCAGCCCTGCGTATATAAAAAATACGGGCTTGCCCATGGAATCAATATAGGCGATTTCATGCTGGTCAAGGTTTACCGGGCGCTCATGCATAAAAACAGCGCAAACATATCGCCAAAAATCAGACTGAAACTTTTCGAGGTGATGAGCGATACCCTGGAACATACCCATATTGGACAGGCGCTCGATATCAATGCGCGGGAAAACAAGAACTTCACCATAGATGAGTATTTCCGGCTCGTTACGGAAAAGACCGGATACTGCCTTGCCGCGTCTATGGCTGCTGCAGCCATTGTTACAAAGTCTTCCCCCGCCATCATCCGAAGTTTGACCGATTACGCCAAGGCAATCGGACCACTCTTTCAGATCAGAGACGATATGATTGACCTCACGGAAGGAAAAGGACGAAAAACCATCGGATCTGACATCCGTGAAGGCAAAAGGAGCTATCTAGTAGCTCACGTTACGGAAAAGTGCGCTGCGAAGGAAAAGGAGAAACTATACCGCATCCTCGACGCCCCACGGCATAAAACATCGGATTTGCAGGTTGAATGGGTCTGCTCGTTATTTCGTAAATACAAAAGCTTCGAAGCGGGCATGAAAGAAAACAATCGACTTATGCAAAGCGCCATGAAGGCAATCGAAAAAACGCCTGTTCGATTGAGGAAACTCCTCACCGGTTTCGCGGAGATGCTGCTTTCCAGAATAAAGTAAATATCTTACAATACAGAGAATGAGTCATTATCTATGAATATTATATCTCAGGATTCCTTATCCAACAAACAACAAACGACAAACGACAAACAACGAAAATCACGCATTCTCATAACAGGCGCCACGGGATTCATCGGGAGCCATCTCGCGGAATATCTCTCCAAACGCGGGGATGACGTTACCTGTCTGGTTCGGAAAACCAGCAATCTCCGATGGCTCGAAGGGCTCGATGTTCATTTTCATACCGGTGAGGTAACGGATAAGAAAAGCCTGCAGGATATTCCCGGGGATATGGATTATGTCTATCATCTCGCCAGTTTGACAAAGGCGATTCAACCTTTTGATTATTACCATGTGAACGCCGAAGGAACCAGGAATATTCTGGAGACGTGCGTAAAAAATAATCCAAAGATCAAAAGATTCATCCTGATGAGTTCTCTCGCTGCGGCGGGTCCTGCTTTAAAAAACGTCCCTCTCACGGAGAACTGCGAGCGCAATCCGATAACGGATTACGGGAAAAGCAAACTCGAGGCGGAAAAAATCGCGGAGGAATTCAGGGACAAAATTCCCATTACGATCATACGACCTCCCGCTGTATATGGTCCGCGGGATCAAGACATACTTTACCAGTTCAAGATGATTCAAAAAGGCTGGCTCATGAATGTCGGGAAAAAAGACCAGATGTTGAGCATGGTATTCGCTCCCGATCTTGTGGAGGCGACCGTGCGTCTTGCCGAGTGCGAAGCCGCTGATGGAGAGACATTTTTTGTCTGCAATCCTGAAGATTATTCCTTGAGCCGTCTGAATAATGAATTGATAAGAATACTGGGGATGAAACATGTCAAACGACTGACTCTTCCCCGATGGATTGTTTGCCTGTTCGCCTGGTTTGCGGAAATGGGAGCATCCTTTACCAGAAAACCCGCGCTTTTGAACCGCCAGAAGATTCTCGAGCTCTGCCAGCCCTGCTGGTTATGCTCCCCTGAAAAGATGCGCAAAATCACGGGATATGTCTGCCCCACCCCGATTGAAAAGGGCTTTTCCGATACCGCCGAGTGGTATAAAAAACACAAGTGGCTGTAAGTGGAGATATTATGTCAAAAACCAGATACAGGATTATCTCAGGCGCGATTCTTGTTTCCCTGATCATTTTTTCCTTTATTTTTCTCTTCTCCTCTTCATCCTCATCTGAGGGGAAACCGCTCTTTCCTGGAATCGACGCCCTTCATTCAAGAGAGGGAAACATCATTATCATAAGCGATACGCAGCGCACAGGCGCCCTCGAGTTCTGGAGGGAAAAAAACTTTCCCAAAACAAGGAGACTGCTGCAGGAGATCGCGGAACGAAACCCCGCCTTTATTGCCATACTGGGAGATTTGACCACCAATGGCTCCTCTATAAGAAACTGGCGATTTTTCGAAGACGCTTTCAAACCTGTCATCGAGAACAAAATTCCCTGTTTCCCTGTACTTGGAAACCATGACTACTGGGGAAGCGACAAAAAAGCCCTGCGGAATTTTACTACGCGATTCCCCCTCATGAAAGATGCTACATGGTACAGTTTTACCTATAAACGAATAGGATTCATCATGCTGAACAGCAATTTTGACAACCTTTCTGATGAGGAGATACAGAAACAGAATAAATGGTTTCGGGAACAGATGGACGTCTTTGAAAATTCAGAAGAGATCGATTTTACAATCGCCTGCTGCCATCACTCCCCCTATACGAACAGCCGCGTGATCAGCGCCAGTGAAGAAGTCAGGAATAACTTCGCCGCGCCGTTTCAGAAATATAAAAAGGCAGCCCTGTTTCTAACCGGACACTGCCATTCTTATGAAAAATTCCTGGAAGGCGGAAAATATTTTATTGTAACAGGCGGTGGGGGCGGACCCAGGCAAAAACTCGAGGTCGATAAGAAAAAAAGACAATTCAATGACCTTTTCGAGGGACCCGAGATACGATTTTTTCACTTCTGCGAAATGGAAACCATCGAGAAAAAACTGATCCTGAAGGTATGGAAGCTGAATGAGGATGACACTTTTTCCCTTGCGGATCAGATCGAAATCAACGGGGTCGATCCGCTTGAACCAGGCGGATCGACCCCATAATGTCTTAGGTCTATTCGTTAGAATATCATCAAATCGCCGCTGCTGATCGTTCCATTCGTGGGATCGTATAACGTCTTTGCGTCGTTATCCATCAAATCAGGTCCCAAACTGTAAAGGACATATTTATCTCCTTTTTCCAAGAGATCATACACGAAGTTTTTCCCTGAAAAGGGATCAACAGGTAAATTGGTAAAGTATTTCGGAACGAGTTCAATAAGGGTAGCCGGATAATGACCTTTTTGCGATTTGAATAATTCGAGCGCCACGGCAATCTGCGTTTCCCGATTGCGGGAAAATGCGGTGGTAGTCCGAACATCCGCCTCGTGGAAATTGAGGAATGCGATTTTATTGATCGGGAAGGCGTCGGAAAGCATCTCATCCAGTTTCTTCTGGAACTCATCTTGGTTGCGTTCCCAGTAAGGCTTTTTGATATAATCCATCTGAAAGTTCCAGAGTTTATCGTGTTCCGCCTCCCAAAGATCGGCTGACTTTGCGAACTGATCCCTTTTAACGCCGAATTCCTTTTCCAGTTCCTGGATATTCTTGTTTATGTCTTCCGGATTTTCCCGCATCTTCTTGAATATCCATTTCTGGCAATTCGCTTCTCCGGCCATGGCTCCAGGAGCCATTATAGTTGTATCCTCAATCACTTTAATCCTATCTAGTAATCTTTCCAATTCGGATGATTGAAGATTTCCCGAAGAAGCCAAGTTATAAATCTGGCGAAGGGATCTATTCTCTATGGCAATTGAAATCAGGGCGCTGATCAAGGTGCCATACGGCGCTCCATAATCCCGCCCCATGGTAAGGGCGGTAAGATAGTTATCCAGCGCCTCCCCGTATTTGCCCTGGCTTTCCAGGTATCTTCCTTCCACGCAAAGCATCTTTGCGGATATTTGCGCTGCGAAGAAATTCGGAACCGGCGTGGCAGGACCCCTTTCCCAACCCACGTTTTTCGCATAATCCAGGGCTGTTCCTTTCCTTATCTCTTCGAACATCGGTTTGAAGGAATTGATATAAGGAACAAGTTCATCAGCTGATTTATCCCATCCCTGTTTCAGGATTTTATTGATTAATTCCTGCTGTATATGATTGGGATCCGACGGCATTATCTTGCTTGCCATCTGGTAATGGATCAAGGCGTTGTCCTTCCCGTCTTTTTCCTTCATCTTCAAAAGATCCTGCATCATGACATCATCTTTCAGGGCTTTTGAAGAGATATTTTGAGGATGTCTTTCCTCCAGTTCCGCCAGTTCCAGTTCTAACGCAATATCCCCTTTCGGGATTTCACCCTCTTCATAAAATCCAACAATTTGAGCGCTACCATAGTTATCAACCTTATCAGGTCCAATGCTGTAAATCAGGGCTATTCCGCCCTCTTTGTCATAAATGTAGGAGACGGCATTACCAGGAGCGAACATATCCTCCGGAATTTTCCGGATGAATTTTGTGGGAGAAAAAAGCGCATTCAAACTATCGGGCAGATTCCTGTTGG
Organism: Candidatus Sumerlaeota bacterium; assembly: GCA_016931135.1. Taxonomy (GTDB): domain Bacteria; phylum Sumerlaeota; class Sumerlaeia; order MWCT01; family MWCT01; genus JAFGFK01. The sequence continues at coordinate 6,883 of JAFGFK010000311.1, forward strand.
CGATAAACCATGATTCGAGGGCGCTCTTCACCATCAAAAGGGCATTTTTCTGTTCATCCACCATTTTCCGCAGCTCTCTGTCTTTAATCTGCAAAATGGCTTGATCTCCCAAATCGACAATCTGTATAATATCTCCGGAGCTGGTGGCGCCATTGGTGGGATCGTAAAAAAGATTCCCCTTTTGATCCGCGCCATCCGGACCTATCGAATATAGTAAGAACGATTTATAATCCGGCGCTATATTCAACCTGAGAGTTTGAGATTCCGGCGCAGTTACGCCTGTTTCAGGAATGGCGAAAAGATCAGGCGGAATCCTGGTCATATATGCGATTGGCGTAGTCAATGCATGAATTTTTAAAGGACAAGCGTCAAAGTCAACATGATAAGATTCCATCGCCACGGTGAGAGATTTCAAATCGGATCGAACCGCGGAGATTTTTTCCCGGATTTTTTGCTCCTGTTCGGATGACAGCGTTTGTATTTTTGAATTGCCCGCCTCCTGTGCGCCGGTTTCCCTCTCAAAACCCAAGCCCAGGGTGAAACCCAGTATGGCGAGGATGAAAAGCGCGGAAATGGACAGCGCCCCCAAACGGGCAGGACGTTTCAAGGGATTCGAAAGAAGCGCGGCAATGCGTTTACCGATCTGGGTTCTCGTGGCAAACAAACCAGAGCTCAAGGGAACCCGGCGCCTCGCCTGCTGATTTTCCAGAAGCCGGTAAAGATGCTCGGCATAATAACGCGCCTCCGGTTCTGAATGAAGAAGGGCGCGATCGCAAGCCAGTTCCATGGCTTCCTCCCACCTTCTCCCAACCCACCATACTGCGGGATGAAAGAAAAAGAGGATTTCAGAAATCCGGCGCACTAAAAGTCCAAGGGAATCCTTGTGCTTCCAGTGTGTGAGCTCGTGGCGCATGAGCCATTTGAGCTGGGAATAATCGAAATTTTTATCCAGCCATTGGGGCAGGAAGATGATGGGATTGAAGACTCCAACCAGGGCTGGGGATTCCAGAACGGAAGACAGCATGAGTTTGGGAACCCGGGATATCCCCATCTCCTTTGCAAGAGCATCATAGAGTTTTTCCACTTCCCCGGATGGCGAAAAAGCGGATTTTTTCAAACGCCTGATCCTAAATTGATCAACAAGCGTAAGGATAAAGAATAAAACAACTCCGGCAAACCAGAATGTCTTGAGAACCTTTCCCAGAGAAAGAAAAAATACTCTGGAATTTTGTTTTGGTTCCATCGGTTCTTGAATTTCATGAGATGTGGCATCAGTGGAAAGTGGCGCGAATGTATGCGTTGATTGAGTGGAAGGCCTTTCCTGATCTTTTTCCATCTGGTTGGCGATAAGATCATCCAGATTGGATCTTGCGTCAGAAGATGAATGAATAACTACTGGAGCTGGCTTCTGAAAATCAACCAGATGAAAAGGGGAATCCATAAACAGCCCCAGGATCGGTTTTGACAGAACAAGAAGCCAAACCAGGGCGACAAATCGCATGGATTTGATTCTCATCACGCGGATTATCAATAATGCCAAAGCAGCCATAAGGATTATCTCCACGCTGAGAAAAAAAAGCCTGGAAACCAGTGGATCGCCCAAGAGGGTATTAATGCTAAATGTAATTTTATCGAGGATTGTCATGATTTTTTCCCTCCTTTGGGATTGGGAGTTTTCAGCAATTGACGGATTTCCGCCATTTCCCTCTCATCCACCTTCTCTTCCTTCAAAAGATAAGCCATGAGGCGTTTAGGAGAGCCTCCAAAGAAATTCCAGAGCAGGCGGCGCAGGGAATTTCCGGCAATAATATCGCGCGATATCTGGGGGGCAAAACGCAATGCCCGCTCAACTGTGGGGATGGGTTTGATGTAATTTTTCTTCCTCATATTGGCAAGGATGGTATGAACCGTTGTATCGGCGAGCGGGTGGGAGGAGCTGAGTATATCCTTGATTTCAGCGGCGGTGGCGTTTCCGCGATCCCATATAATGCGCATGAACTCCATCTCAAGCGGGCTGAGTTCGGAAAAGGATTTTTTGTTTTTCTTTCTTCCCGGTGGC
>JAFGFK010000312.1 GCA_016931135.1 Candidatus Sumerlaeota bacterium
CAATGGTGTTCGGCAACATGGGAGAAAATTCCGCTACCGGAGTGGCGTTTACGCGCAATCCAGCCACAGGAGAAAACTGGTTCTACGGAGAGTGGCTGGTGAATGCCCAGGGCGAGGATGTCGTGGCTGGTATCCGAACTCCGTTCGCTCTTAACGAAAGGATCAAAAACGAACAAAATAAGAAACTGCCATCGCTTGAAAAAGCCATGCCGAAGATATACAGGGAACTCGAGGGAATCCGGGAAAAGCTCGAAAAACACTTCAAGAACATGCAGGATATTGAATTCACCATCCAGGAAGGCAGGCTGTGGATGCTTCAAACCCGGGATGGAAAGCGAACCGGTCCCGCTGCGCTCAAGATGGCTGTGGATATGCTGAAGGAAAAACTGATCGATCCGACAACAGCGGTGATGCGCGTAACGCCCTCCCAATTGGACGAGCTGCTCCACCCCATGTTGGATCCTGAAGAGGAAAAGAAGCACAAACCGATTGCAAAGGGGCTTCCGGCGGGACCCGGGGGCGGAAAAGGCAAGATCGTATTTTCCGCGGACCGCGCGGATGATATGGCGAAAAAAGGCGAAAAAGTCGTGCTGGTCAGAAACGAAACCAGCCCGGAGGATGTCCACGGCATGCACGTTGCCCAGGCTATTCTTACCGCAAAGGGAGGCATGACCTCCCATGCGGCGCTGGTTGCGCGCGGCTGGGGGAAATGCTGCATCGTGGGATGCGGGGATTTGATCATCGATTACGCCAACCGCAAGATGACCGTGAAAGGCAGGGAATACAAGGAAGGGGACATCATCACCCTCAACGGCAGCAAGGGAAATGTATATGAAGGAAGCCTTCCCCTGGTTGTGATCGATCCCACGAAGAATCCTGAATTGAAGGCGTTCCTGGATACCTGCGACAAGCTAGCGAGGCTGCAGGTGTGGACCAACGCAGATACGCCCAAGGATGCAGCCCAGGCAAGAGCCTTCGGCGCCAGAGGCATCGGGCTGACGCGTACGGAACACATGTTTTTTGCCCCTGAGCGGATCAAAGCCATGCGTGAGATGATCGTAGCGGAGACAGTGGAAGCCCGCCGGGCTGCGGTCATGAAGCTCCTCCCCTTTCAAAAAGACGATTTCAGCGGAATCCTCAAAGCCATGGAGGGGCTGCCTGTTACCATTCGCCTTCTGGATCCTCCTCTGCATGAGTTTCTTCCCCAGGAACCAAAGCTCGTAAAAGAGCTTGCCGGCAAGCTGGGGATTACAGTGGAGAAGCTGGAAGGGCGCATCAAACAGCTTCACGAATTGAATCCGATGCTGGGTTTGCGCGGCTGTCGTCTCGGGATCATGTATCCCGAAATCACGGAGATGCAGGTTGAGGCGATCCTGGAAGCGGCTGCGGAACTGACAAAGAAGGGACTTAAGGTTTATCCTGAGATCATGATTCCGCTTGTTGGGAATGTGAAGGAATTGAAACATCAGAAAGAGATCGTTCTCAAGCTGGCGGAAGAAGTGAAAAAGAAATATAAGATCAAGAATCTGCATTACCGCGTTGGCACGATGATCGAGGTTCCGCGGGCGTCTCTTACGGCGAATGAGATTGCGGAGGAAGCGGAGTTTTTCTCGTTTGGCACCAACGACCTTACGCAGATGGGATGCGGATTCAGTCGCGACGATGCGGGAAGTTTCCTTCCCGGATATGTGAACATGGGAATATACGCGAAAGACCCGTTCCAGAGTCTGGATCAATCGGGCGTGGGCGTCCTGGTCGAGATGGGAGTGCAGAAGGGACGCGCGACAAGACCTGATTTGAAGATCGGAATATGCGGCGAACATGGCGGGGATCCGGATTCGATTGATTTCTGCCATCGTGTGGGATTGAATTACGTATCGTGCAGTCCGTTCCGCGTTCCGATTGCGCGGCTTGCGGCGGCGCAGGCGGCGATTGCCAATCCCGTTTCCGAGAAAAAAAAGAAGACGTCGAAGGGCAAGGCGGCCAGAAAAAAATAACGCTTCGAAGACATAAAGAATTACAGTTCCGGGGAAAATCGGGAGTCTGATTTTCCCCGTTTTTTTATTGCATAAACCAAACCATTTTATCTATAAGAAAATGTTTTATTCACAATGAAGGCATAAGACAACGCCTTTTCAGGAAGAGGATTCTTTATCATGGAGAAATTACGAGTCAAACTTGGTGATCGCTCTTACGACATATTGATTTCCACAAACTGGCTGAGTCAGTTGGGAAAGACTGTGAAGGGAATCATTCCCCGGGAAAAAATCCTGATCGTTACGGATGATCGCGTAGGAAATCTTTATGGAGACGAGGCGCTGGAAAGCCTGCGAGCCGAAGACCTCAACGCCGAAATAATGGTTCTTCCCCATGGGGAAGACAACAAAAACCTTGCCACAGTGGAACGCATCTATAATTTCCTTGTAGAGTACAATTACGCCCGGGGCTCAACGCTTGTGGCGCTTGGGGGCGGAGTGGTTGGGGATATCACGGGTTTTGCGGCAGCCACCTATATGCGTGGGATAAATTACATCCAGGTTCCCACTTCGCTGATGGCAATGGTGGACAGCAGCGTTGGCGGCAAAACAGGCGTCAATCATCCCCTGGGAAAGAACCTGATCGGTTCCTTCTATCAGCCGAAGCTGGTTTTCACGGATACCGTATTATTAGAAACCCTGGCGCCGGAGGAATTCCGTTCCGGGATGGCGGAAGTGATAAAATACGGCATAATCCGGGATGCCGATTTTTTCGAATTGATCGAGGATAAAATGGAATCCCTGATAAAGGGAGATGTTGAATTGCTCGGCAAAGTCATCCGGCGATGCTGCGAGATAAAAGCCGAGGTGGTCAGCGCGGATGAGCGTGAATCGGGACTTCGCGCCATTTTGAATTTCGGGCATACGGTGGGTCATGCGATCGAGGCGTTGACCAATTATCGCAAATACCGGCATGGGGAGGCTGTGGCGATCGGGATGCTCGCCGCAGCCCGGATAGCGGTTCAAATGAAGATGTTCAGCGAGATGGAAACCCAGAGACTCTGGAAGGTCATCACGCGAGGAAATCTCCCCTACCAGATCAGCAATCTTGATCCGGAGGATATCATGGAGAGGATGAAGAAGGATAAAAAGGCGCGGATGGAGTATGTGCGTTTTGCGCTTCCCTCGAGAATCGGTGAAACGGAAATACTTGACGATGTTCCCGGGGAGATTGTATTGGAAGTTCTCAAAACCATGACAGATTAGGGAGCGGGAAATGAAAAAGAAAATACTGGTGATCAATGGGCCGAACATGAACCTTTTAGGGGAACGCGAGCCTGACATTTACGGGAAGAAATCTTTGAAAGAGATCGAGGGAGAGCTGGCGGGATTATGCGGGGAAGCGGGGATCGAGGTGGAATTTTTCCAGAGCAATCACGAGGGGGCGATCGTGGACAAGATCGGGGAGGCGAAGGGAAAGGTTGGCTGCATCATCATCAATCCGGCAGCGTTTACGCACACATCGGTGGCGATCCGCGACGCCCTTTCCGCGGTGAAAATTCCGGCGATAGAGGTACACTTATCGAACATATACGGTCGCGAGGATTTCCGGAAACATTCTTATGTAGCGGGAGTAGCCCAGGGGCAGATTGCGGGCTTCGGGGCATACAGTTACATCCTCGCCTTTCACGCGGCAAAAGAAATGCTTATATAAATAAACTGCTTATATAAAGGAAGATACTGCATATAAGAACTTTTGGATTTTACATAAAGGGAGCATTTTATAATGTATGAACTGAATCAAAATCAAATCATGCGTCAGGATTTTGTGGATAACGCCATTTATGATCTCATCAATCTTATAAATCCAACCTCAAAACCAATTGATTGGGATATTGAATTGATTGGAATTGTTAGAGACTCATTAAAATCAGCGATTGTTGATCGTCTTAATATATGTAATGAAATGGAATTCTATCCATTTATAAATTCGCAAGAATAGAAAACGCTTCTCTTTTATTCTTCGAGGTTGGGGAGGAATTTTTTGAGGACATCGGTTGAGATGGCGCCTTTGCGGATGATTTTATAAGGCGTATCTACCAGGGAAATGACTGTGGAAACCTCACTCTTGTTCAATTCCCCGCTATCGAGGATGAAACTCAACCTGCTTCCGAAATAATCCTTCACCATCTGCGCGTTAGTCGCGGGCGGCTCGCCCGAAGGATTGGCGCTGGTTACGGCAAGGGGTCGCGCCAGCATGCTGATGACGCTGAGCGTTACGGCGCAATCGGGAACGCGGATGCCGATGGAGGGATCCTGTGAAACAGCGGACAGCATGGTGGCGGGTTTGGGAAAAATAACGGTCAGGGCGCCGGGCCATAACTCATCGAGCATATTCTGAACTTCCGGGGCGATTCCGCGAACGAGTTTCTGAAGGGTTTTTGTTCCATCGATCAGGATGGGAACGGGCTTGTCCATTTTTCTGCCCTTGAAATCAAAGAGTTTGTTCACCGCCTTTTCATTGGTGGAATCGCAGGCGAGTCCATAAACCGTATCCGTGGGGATGGCGATGACGCCGCCATCGAGGATGAAATCCGCTGCTTTTTCGATGATTTCAAATGCGGGATTTTCCGGATCAACGCGGTAAATCTGGCCTCGGAAAGGATCGCGGGGAGAAGACGGCTTTTTCTTATCCACAGAACGCCCCGCCTCTTCTCCCGGGGGAATGGGGATAACCTCCGTTTTGATTCCAGGGGGAATGGGGATGACTTCCGTTTTGATTTCAGAAGGAATTCTCATCTCGACCGTTTTTTCCATCTTCGGAATTTTCAGATCGTATTGAGGGAATGTTTTCATAAGATCCTTATGAGCCTGTTCCAGTTTCGCCGCTTCGGATTTGCGGAAACTGACAAGCCGTTTTTTGAATTCCGGATATTTCAGAGCGAGGATGTGAAGGGAAAGGATCAGGGCGTTCTTCACATTATTGATCCCGACGGTCGCCACAGGAATGCCGGGGGGCATGTGAACAATGGAATACAGGGCGTCCTGTCCCTGGAGGGAACCGGATTCGATCGGGACGCCGATGACGGGAAGGAGGGTATGGGAAGCCACAACGCCGGGAAGGGCTGCGGATAAACCAGCAGCAGCGATAATAACCTCTACTCCGGCTTTTTCCACCTCTTTGATCCAATGGATGACAGCATCAGGCGTGCGATGGGCGGAGGCGATTTTGACGGTAACCGGCAGATCGAGGTCTTTATAAACAGTAAGGGCTTTTTCAATCACTTGCCAATCGGATGGACTACCCATAATTACGCCAATTTTAGGTTCTCTCATGACTCTATCCTCGTTCAGAAATGATGAAGGGATCATGCCCCCTTATCTCTGAAAACGCAACAACATTCTTAATTCTTGACGAAACGGATAAAAATCCATAGAACCATAAGCGTAAAACATCGGGGGATGTTTTTCAAAAAGATAAAAACGTCATGAAAATCTCGATATTTTCAGGAAGGAAAAATATGAAGAGAGTATCAATCCGGATGTTACTTTTGTTTGCAGGGTACATGATCCTTTTATCCTGCGCGGAAAGGCCGCAAGAAAACGCCGGCATTCAAAATCCCCAAAAACCGATTACGTCCGTAATGCCATCTCCCACGCCGGAGAAGACGCCGCCGCCAACCCCCGTTCCCCTGCCAACAACCGACGCCTATACCACGCGAACGATCGCCCTGGAAGACATAACAAAAGTTCCGGAGTTCGCCCGAACTCTGGTAAAAAATTTAACCAACAAGGATGAATCGGAACAGGAATGGCGTCTTCATCCGGAAGGGTTCATGTACCATGATATCCATGTGGGAACAGGGAAGCCAATCACAAGAGGAGTAGCGGTTCACACGCTGCTGCGGGGGTATCTGGCAAACGGAGTCGAGTTCGTGAATACCATGAAGAATCCTTATTCGCCATCCTTTGCCTTTACATTCGGTTATAGAGATATGTTGAGGGGTTTTGAAATGGGAGTGGCGACGATGCGGGAAAAGGGCAAGCGGGTGATCGTACTCCCGCCGGATCTGGGTTATGGCGAGGATGAATACAGATCGGAAAATGTCAATATTCCAGCGAATTCGACCCTGATATTCGAGGCAAGCGTGATGTGGATCCGGGAAGCGGAATGGGACAAAATCAATACATTCAAATACAAATAAGGGAGTGAACCGATAAAAAACCGTTCACTCCCTGAATTTTGTCGATTAATGTCAAGAAAAACTGATTATCTTATATTGCAGAAAAAAAAGGGCTGAGGGAAACATTCCTTCAGCCCTTATGATATTATATGGATTTACCCTTAGAATCTGATCGCTATCATGCGTCCGTTCTTGATATACGCCGTAGCTGCTGTGTTTTCACTCATGTAATCCAGCTGGCAATGATGACTGGCAGCCGTGAGATTCAACACCTTGAGCGAGCCGAAGGTGTAATAATCCGTGGTATCCTGGGGTTCAACCTGACAATCGCCATACGCGGTGGAATCCACAGTCATCCTGACTTCAGGGCTGTAGCTGGCGCTGGATCCCTTGTACCGCGCAGTGGCGAAGATCATGCAGTCGGCTTGCGCGGATGGCGTGAAATCAAGCAAGGTCTTGTATTGCCAGATTGTCTGGGTGGTGGACCATTGCACGTCACTTTCCGCATAATAATACTCGAAGGAGGAAAGCGGAATCGCGGCAATCCGCGGACGCCGGATGTACTTGGTTCCCGATTCCGATTGCGCCGTGATCGTTAACGTGTGAGACCCTGCGGAAAGATTCACCACCCGCATCGCGCCAAAGGTATAATAATTCGATGCATCCTGCCCTTCCTGCAGATCCTCGTCATAAGTCGAGTCATCCAGTTTGAACCTGGTATAGATGCTGGAGCTGGTGGAATTGGGGCGCGGCTCAGCGGTTCCGATGATCAGATAATCTCCTGCTGTGGCGTTGAATGTGAGTGATGCAACCGTGGATTCTGTAGTCGTAACGCTGACCTCGGTATCCTGGTTATCATCCTTTGAGAAATCCGCGAGTGAGAATACAATAATCCGGGCGTTGCGGATGGCTGTCGTTGCTTTTGTGTTTTCGCTGCAATACTGAATCTTGATGGTATGAGAGGCGGCCGTGAGATTGACGATCTTGTGTGTGATAAAAGATTGATAGTTGGTGGTGTCTGCTGGTTCGGCATCATAGAGCGCATACACGGTTCCATCAATGGTCAACTGGGCTCTTGCGTTATACAATGCTGACGAGCCGTTCACTTCCGCTGTTGCCATGACGATATAATTTCCTGCAGCAGGCGTGAAGGTCAGGGTGGTTTTATCCTGGTAACTGGCGCTTGTTGTGCTGCTCAATGCCTCGCTTTCGGCATAATATTTCGTAAGCGATGGAGGGGGTGTGGAAGTTGGTGTCGGGGTTGGAGTAGGAGTTGGAGTAGGAGTCGGTGTTGGTGTTGGCGTAGGCGTAGGAGTAGGAGTCGGTGTTGGTGTGGGCGTAGGCGTCGGGGTTGGTGTGGGTTCGGGTGTTTGTGCCGTGCCCTGATAGATATCATCAATATAAATTTCTACCGCCGCGCCAGGAAAACCGCTCACAGCAGTAAAGGTCAGGGATTCGAGCGTGCCCCATTGTCCATCCAGAACTCCATTGCCTGATATGGCGGCATAAGATTCATTGGAAATATCAATGTAGAGATACTGCCAGTCGGAAGAGGCGGTAAGACGACGCAAGGTCGTGCATTTTTCGACAGCGCCGGAAAGACCGCCATCATCGCCAATTGTTCCGCTGATTCCTGTCTCTCTCACCCAGTAGCTCATATCCACCTCGCCCTGGGTAATCTTATAGTATATGGAGAG
>JAFGFK010000313.1 GCA_016931135.1 Candidatus Sumerlaeota bacterium
AGTAACGCCCCGGTAGAAAAGTATGAAATCGATTCCGAATCCCGCATAAATCTGCGGCAGCTGCGAAACCTGCGTAAAACCGAAGGGGGTATAACCAACCTTCATCACGGGACCGAAATTTTTCGCCAGCTGATGCCCCATAAGGAGATTGCGCGCAACGGATTCGCCTGTGATGGTTTGACAATCGGGCGCAGTGTACCATGGCCCTATAGTGAGCCTTCCCTCCTGAACGTATTTTCGAATCGTCTCCTCCATCTCGGGCTTGATTTCCAGGTAGTCTTCGAGCGGGATGGTCTGCGAATCAAGGAGAAATGTATATTCTGGAATCTTTTCGAAGATTTCGAACAGCCGGTCAAGGAACTGTACCAGGAGATGGCGGTGTTTCTGAAAGTCGAGCGTCCACTCGCGGTCCAGGTGGGAATTGGGAATAAAATGCGCCTTAAGTTTTTTCTTCATAAATTCAAGTCTCCTTATGTATATACATAGTGCTTGAGTATAGATGCGCGTATTTAATGTCAAATGTATTATTTTCCCTTGCAACTCGCATAATTCTATATCAATCTCTCCCTTCATTTTTTTTGGTTTGTTACCCAGTTTTTTGAACCAAAGGGGGATTTATCATGGGAAATCTTGCATTGACCGGCGGTAAACCCGTTCGATCGAAACCGTTTGTTTCCTGGCCTGTATTTGGCAAAGAGGAAGAGAAGAAACTGCTCGAGGTGTTCCGCAGCGGCAAATGGTGGTATGGGGAAAAAGTCAAAGAGTTCGAGGAATCCTTCGCAGCCTTTCATAAGGCGAAGTATGCAGTCTCCTGCTGCAACGGCACGGTCGCCATCCAGATCGCGCTCAAAACCCTCGGCATCGGCGCGGGCGACGAAGTCCTCGTTCCCGCTTATACCTTCATCGCAACCGCTTCCGCAGTCATTCATTCCAACGCCGTTCCGATTTTTGTCGATGTGGATGAAAAAACAATCAACATGAACCTTGATGAAGCGGAAAAACTGATCACGGACAAGACCCGCGCCATCATGGTTGTCCATTTCGCCGGACTTCCCATAGACATGGACCGCGTGAACGCCATCGCAAAAAAACACAACCTCAAGGTGGTGGAAGATGCAGCTCATTCCTGGGGAACCCAGTGGAAGGGCAAAGGCGCAGGCGCCCTCGGAGACATGGGAACCTTCAGCTTCCAGATGAGCAAGAATATCACAGCCGGCGAGGGGGGAATCATCCTCACCGATAACAAGGAATACGCCGACAGGGCGCGCTCGATCACGAACTGCGGAAGACACGTTGGACAGCCCTGGTATGCGCATTATCTTGTAGGAGGCAACTACAGGTTGACGGAACTCCAGGCTGCCGTCCTGCTTGGGCAAATGACCCGCCTGGAAAAACATCTCCTGAAAAGACAGGAAAATGCGGAATTTCTCAATGCGGAACTGGGGAAAATTCCGGGCATTGTTTTTCCGAAAACAGACAAGAGGGTGACCCGCCGCGCCTATCATCTCTACCTCCTGCGATATATGCAGAATGAGTTCGGGGGACTTCCCAGGGAGAAATTCATCGAAGCCCTGAAAGCCGAGGGGCTTCCTGCATCGGGCGGTTACCTCACGCCGGTTCACAAAAATCACTGTTTTCTCGAATTGAAAAGCGCGCGAGGCAAGGAAAACTGCCCCCTTTCCTGCCCCTATTATGGAAAAAAAGTGGACTACTCCAAAATCTCCATGCCCGTTGCGGAAAAATTGTGCAAAGAACAAATGGTCTGGCTCGGTAATCACAGCATGCTTCTTGGATCGAAAAAGGATATGCAGGACATCGTCAAAATCGTTAAAAAGGTTCATAAATATCAGAAGGAGATTTAAGAAATGAAAGCGCATGTCGCCCGGGTGGATATTACGCCCGAACAGGGACAGGACCTTTGCGGTTTCGCCGCTCGGTTTCATGGGAAAACAACAGGCGTCCATGATCGGCTGTTCAGTAAATGGCTTTTCCTGAACGATGGGAAAACCAGGCTGCTTCTGAGCTCCAATGACATTATCGGATTTACCCGATCCTTCTGCGAGAAAATGCAGAAGGACGTCAGCCAGGCAACCGGCATTCCACGCTCCCATATCATCATCGCAGCGTCCCACACCCATTCAGGACCCGCCTCGATGCCCGTAAAGGAATGCGGAGATATGGATCCTGCATACATGAAAAGCCTTTATCGGAAGATGGTGGAAACCGCCATCGAGGCGACGCGCGGTTCCGTGGAGGTGAAGATCGGCGCAGGTTTGGGAAGCGTGAAAGTCAATCGAAACAGGCGCAAGGGGGACGCCGGTTCTGTCGATTCCCAGCTGGGGGTAATTGTATTCAAGGAATCGAAGAGCGGAAAAATGCTTTCGGTGATCTGCAATTACGCCTGTCACGCCGTTGTGATGGGGGAGGGAAATTTCCAGGTTTCTGCGGATTTTCCGGGGGTTCTCCAGAAACGGGTGGAAAAAGCCACAGGCGCTCAATGCCACTTTTTCAATGGCGCTTGCGGGGATATCAATCCCGTTATCGCTCACAGCGTTGATTTCAACCATATCGAGGAGGTGGGGGGGGAAATCGCCGATGAGGCTTTGAATATCATGAAAAATCTCGAATGGCTCGAAGATGATTCGATCAGTTGTACGAAGAAGTATTTCAACCTTCCCCTGTATGCGCCCCGGCGACCCTCCGAGATCGATCAGGCGTTTGACTTCATCCTGAAGGCGTATCAACCCACCCCGCGCCATTTCCTGAAACGCATGGAGGTTTTGAAAAGAAAAATCAGAGAGGGCTCTTATCCCCGTAAAACAGAAATTTCCGCTACGCTCGTTACCTTGGGGAACAAGGTCGCCTTCCTGGTTCTCCCGGGCGAAGTCCTCGTGGATATTGGCGTCAACATCAAGAAAATGTCGCCCTTCCCATATACATTGATCATTGGATATGGAAACGGCAATGTGGGTTATATTCCCACAAAAGACGCTTTCAAAGAAGGGGGTTATGAACCTTATCAGGCGCCTGTTTATTACGGATACTGCGGATTCGATCCCTCGGTGGAAGACGTCCTCATGGAGAACCTTTCCCCTCTTTTATCCCGTTCGTAAAAGAACGCATCTTCACTCCGTTATCGGGAATGCAGAGCGTTTTCAAGGATGTCTGATTTTGTTTTCCTCTTCGCGCCGGATGATCCGGATTATGCTTATCGCTTCCCGGTTCTCCGGTTTACGGGCAAGAACCTGTCGCGCCAATCTCAGAGCTTCCCCGGAATGTCCTCTTCTTCCCAGAACCACGGCAAGAAGGTTTTGTATCGTGTCGTTTGATTTCTTGAGTTGATGCGCTTTCTCCAGGAACATCTGAGCCCGCTCCAGATCGGGCGGATTCCGCTTGTAATGCGTCTGCCCCAGGAAATAGTAAAAAATGTGAAGGGACCAGACGTTGTCCGGCATACAGGACGCCCCCTGCAGAAGTATCTCCTCCGCGCGATCCAGGTCCGGTTCTTTCATCTCCATAGCCAAGCATCCATAGTTGTAACACGCCATGAAATCTCTCGGATTTTTTTTCAGGGCGGATTCGAAATATTCCAACGCCTTTTGTTCATATTCCCGCGCCAGTTCCAAATGATGAGCCGCCTTTTGGAAATCGACCTTCTTGCGATACGCATTCCCCAGGATCAGCTGCTCTTTGCGTTCCGCCATGTATTCCGTTCCCAATCCGGTTTGCAGATTCGGATTGCGCGGATTCCATTTCGCCTCCGCTTTCCAGAGATGGATGCCCGTTCGCCAGTCCCGGTTTCTGAAAAAGGTCCTCGTGGAATAAAAAAACAGGAGGATGATCAGGAGGATGAAAACCGTTTTCCCGCATCTGGGGGATTTTTCCAGTTGGATGAAAAGCATTCCCGCAAACAGGCAATAACCGAAGGAAGGCAGATAGAGAAATCTTTCCGCAATGAAATCCCCGAACGGCATGATGTTGGAAAAAGGGAAAAGCGATATCATGAAGAAAAGCAGCGGATAGGAAAGGGGAGTTTTCCCTTTCACCGCGCGTATCGTAAAGATGACGTATATTATGACAAGGGTCAATCCGGAAAGCGCCCATATATTCAGGAATCCCTCCGGCTGTTCCGCCCAGAAAGGTCCTGCGATCCGAAGGGGAAAGTTATAATCAACGCTCATGGAAACCGGTAGAATCAGCAGACGCAGGTAGGTTAGAAATCCAACGCACATGGCTGCCAGCCTCGCTCCGGCGCTTATATCCCGGAAGTACCATCCGGAAGGCTTGATCCCGGTTGTTCCCACGATTCTCAGGCGGATGATAAGATACAGGATGAAAATGGCGCCGTAAGGAAGGGAACGCAGGAATGCCTGTTTCCATATCGTTCCAAGGTGATCGTCATGACGCTCTTTTTCCGTGGGAACCGCTTTTTCTCCCTCGGTGGATGTCGATTCGGTTGATATTCCGCGCCGCATCCCGAGAAACCACGCGGTGAGAATGATGATCAGGGGAAGGGTTATGGCGCTTTCCTTCGATAGAAGCGCGAAGAAAAACAGGAGGTATGAGACAATCAATACAGGAGTGAGAAGTCTGCCCTTTTTTTCCTCCCTGATGAACAGATAAAGGGAAAAAAGGAGAAAAAATGCGCTCATGGATTCCGCTCTGCCCACTATGGAGGTTACCGTCTCCACATGAACCGGATGCGCCGAAAAAATCAGCGCTGTCACAAAAGCCATCCTGTCGTTTTTCAAAAGAACCCGCACAATGAGAAATATCGCCAGAACCACGGCGATGTGAAACGCAATGTTGTTCAGATGAAAAAACGGCATTTCCACTCGGTCGTTGAAATTCAAATCGGCGAATTCGTTTGGGCGGACGCTTCTGCTCCAGTCCAGTAGATAGGTCAGTTCCACCATGGGGCGGTACAGGGACAACTCCGGCCTGTGGGGGGGATAGGCGTGCGTGAAAAGGGAAAAGATTTTCGCGGGATTCTGCGCGTGGGGATTGCCCACGATGTATATGACGTCATCATACGTAAAACGGTTGAAAAGGGTGTTGCTGAAAAGGAGCAGGTTGAAGAAAATCAGGACATAAACCTTGAAACGCAGAGAGGCGCCGAAAGGTTTCTTTCCCTGTACCGGTTTTTCTCCTGCATCCTGTGCGGGATTTTTATTTGAACGCCCTTTCTCTCGCATTTTCCCTTTTTTCTTTTTTTAACAGATTCTCATTGATCGAAAAAAATATTTTATGTACCTGATTTCATGTTTTATATTAGATGGCTGTAATAAATGGGAAACGAAGAAAAAAAGCAAGGTCAAATCAAAAGACAGGCGATTCCGGGCATCGTGATTCTTGCCGGAATCGGCGCCCTGCTTTTTATGAAGGGAAAATCCTGGTTTTTCATCCCCTGGGTTTTCGCCCTTTACCTGTTACTGGGACTTTTTCATCCCCCGGTTCTTTCCCCCTTCCTCATTGCGGTTCGCATCCTTATGAAATATGCAGCCTGGTTAACTACCCGCATAGTCCTCATTTTTGTTTACTTCTTTTTTATCATACCCATAGGATTGTGGTTTCGCCTGATTGGCAGGGATCGTTTGAATCTGAAATTTCCGGGGAAGGAAGATTCCTTCTGGAAGAAAAGACCCCCGGAAGAACAAATTCCGCGGTGCGACAGGCAATTTTAGAAATCGTGAAATGACGCCATGTTTATCGATTATGTGAAAATACATGTCAAGGGCGGCGACGGCGGAAACGGATGCATCAGCTTCCGAAGGGAAAAGTTCGTTCCCCGCGGCGGTCCCGATGGCGGCGACGGCGGAAACGGCGGTTCCGTTTTTCTCGAAGCCGATCCGCGCCTCACTACCCTTCTGGATCTGAAAAATCGTCCCCTTCATCGCGCCGGAAAAGGACAGCATGGAAAAGGAAAAAACATGTCCGGCCGCAATGGACGCGATGTCGTTATCAAAGTTCCGCTCGGTACGATTGTCAGTGAAAACGACAACCAGCTGATGGATATTGTCGCGCCCGGGCAGCGTTTTTGCGCGGCAAAAGGCGGCGATGGAGGGCGCGGGAATCAGCATTACGCCACCCCGACGCGCCAGGCGCCACGTTACGCAGAAAAGGGAAAACCGGGAGAGGAACGCTCCCTCACGCTTGAACTCAAGATCATTGCCGATGTCGGCATCATAGGACTTCCCAATGCCGGGAAATCCACCTTGCTCTCTCATATCACAAGCGCCACCCCCAGGATCGCCCCTTACCCCTTTACCACCATTCATCCCAATCTTGGCATCTATGAAAAAAAGATTTCCGGAGAGCATGTGGTATTTGCCGACATCCCCGGATTGATCGAAGGCGCCAGCCGCGGCGCAGGACTCGGCGACCGATTCCTTCGCCACATCGAACGCACCAGAATCCTCGTTCATCTGATCGCCTTTGATGAATTGACGCAGAATTTTTCCGCTCTTTATGAAAAATACGAAATGGTCCTCCACGAATTGTCCGTTTACAGCGATCGGCTCCCCCAAAAGCCGCAAATCCTGCTCCTCAACAAAATCGACCTGGTTTCACCCAGACAGGTCAATGACGCCGTTCAGGGATTCAAAAAACGAAAGCTCGCGGTTCTTCCCATCTCCGCAAAGGAAAAAAAAGGACTGGACGCCCTTCTCTCACGCATCGAGGAGATACTGGAAGACATCCCAGCCGCAGATATAGCCGATTCTGATTAGTAGGGGGGCTATGCTACGCTCGGAGAATCCCCTGGGAATCTTTCCGCGTTCCCATGAATTCTCGTAATCGCCTTTCTTTATTTTTCCTTTAAAAAAGGATACCTGTAATTGGCAGGGGGAACCAGGTTTTCCTTGATGGCGCGCGGGGACGCCCACCGGATCAGGTTCAGCGCGCTCCCCGCCTTGTCGTTTGTGCCTGATGCCCGCGCCCCTCCGAATGGCTGCTGCCCCACCACCGCTCCGGTCGGCTTGTCGTTGATGTAGAAATTCCCGGCGCAATGGCGCAATCCCTTCATGGCGATTTGAATCGCGCCGCGATCCCGGGCAAAAATCGCGCCCGTCAACCCATAAGGGCTTGTGGCGTCGCATGTCTCAAGGGTCTTGTCGAAATCCTTATCCGCGTAAACATACACGCACAGAACAGGACCGAATATCTCCTCGCGCATCAGCTTGGAATCCGGCGTTTTCGACACAACGATCGTTGGCTGGATGAAATATCCCTCCTTGTCGTCATACCTTCCCCCGCAGACAATCTCCATCTCCGGATTATCCTTTGCATAGTCAATGTATTTTGAAATCGATTGATACGCCTTTTTGTCGATGATCGCGTTCATGAAGTTCGAAAAATCGCAGACATCTCCCACCCGGATGGTAGCTGTCTCCTCCTGCAGGTTTTCCCTCACGTTTTTCCACAGACTTTCCGGGATATAGGCGCGGCTTACCGCCGAACATTTCTGCCCCTGGTACTCGAACGCCCCCCGTATCAGCGCCGCAACCAGCGCATCCGAATCCGCAGAGGCGTGAGCTATTACGAAATTCTTGCCTCCGGTTTCCCCGACAATGCGCGGATACGATTTATAACGCAATACGTCCCCTCCAATGGTCTTCCAGATATTCGCAAATACCGCAGTGGATCCCGTGAAGTGCGCTCCTCCCAACCCCGGATTCTTCAGGATCGAGGGACCCACAACCGAACCGGCTCCCGGTATCATGTTGATGACCCCATCCGGAAGCCCCGCTTCCTTCAATATCTTCATGATATAATAGGCAGGGAGAACAGCAGAGGATGCCGGCTTCCACACCACGGTATTTCCCATCAGCGCCGGTGATGTGGGTAGATTCCCCGCAATCGACGTGAAGTTGAAGGGCGTTATGGCAAAAACAAATCCCTCCAGAGCCCGGTATTCCATGTAATTCATGACGTCTCTGGCGCACTGGGGCTGATCCTCGTATATTCGGCGCATGTAATAAGGATTGAAACGCCAGAAGTCGATCAATTCGCACGCGGAATCGATCTCCGCCTGAAAGACGTTCTTGCTCATGCACAGCATGGTGGCGGCATTCAGAACCTGGCGATATTTCCCTGATAAAAGTTCCCCGGCGCGCAGTAGAACCGCAGCCCTCGATATCCAGTCCATCTCACTCCATTCAAGCCAGGCATTTCCCGCCGCCTCGATTGCCATCTGAGCCTCTTTTTCTCCCGCCCGATGATATATCCCCAGTTTTTGCGAGAGATTATGCGGCGGTCTCATCTCGACTGTATCGCCGGTTCGGATCTCTTTTCCACCGATGATGCACGGTATTTCGACCGGATTCGAAAGCATCTCCTTCAATCTGGACTTAAGTTCCGCCTTTTCCTTGCTCTCTGGCGCATAAGACAATACCGGTTCGTTTATCGGTTCCCGGAAACGAAAAATACCGTTCAACATGGAGCTCCCTCCTCGAAGGCATATTTATTGAGAAAAGCAGTGGATATATTTGGTACATATTTCTATTATATTTGAATACAGAAAACAGAAACCTCCTGCCGGGTCAAGAGAAATTCCTGATCGATCCTGATCTTCACGAACCCGCAAACAGTATCAATCTCCGCTTGGACATCAAGCGCCCCGGGGAAACTGGCGGAATGCGCCGGAATGATTTTTTATGAAGGGGTCTTTATTTTTTCAGGAACCGCACGATTTCCCGCACGATCCGCGCGGTCAATCCCCACAGGACGCCTTCCTTCAGTTTGTAAACGTAAACCGGGTATCGCCCGCTTTCCCATGAATCGTGATATTTCTCCGGGATATCCATTTCACTCGCCGGAAAGAGCACAACCTCGCGCCCGCTTTCATCCCGGTACCGCGCATGCAGACTTACCATAATTTCATAAGACTCCGGTTCGTTATTCTCGAACCAGGATACCGGCGTTGTGAAAATCGAGGCGACCTCTCTTGCGTTCGGTTTCATTTCATCGAAACCGACATGCGCCACCCCCACAAAGGCGTCCACAATGGCGCGCATTGGTATCACAAGCGTGTCCATCCTGCCGATAATCTCGATTTTTTCCTCCGGAATTCCCATTTCCTCTACCGTTTCCCGGATTGCCGCTTTTTCAAGGCTTTTATCTTTTTGAGGATCGTAGCCGCCTCCCGGGAAACAGATTTCTCCTCCCTGGCGGATGTTTTCGCGCCTCTTCTGGAACACGAAATGATATTCCCCGCCTTCCAGTATCAGGAGCGCCAGAACCACCGAATTGAAGAACTCGTTTCTTCCGTATATTCCCGGAACAGCCGGAAGATATTTCCGTAATCGCTCGATATCTTTTCGATTCATTCTGTTTATCCTGAAAAATTATAATCCGGATATGGCAAATCCGCTGAAATTGTTCACAGCTTATTATTACGACCCCACCAACGGCTCGATCAGTCGCGGCGATATTACCCGTTTTGGCGGGAGCTGGCTGGATTGACGCCATTATTTCTGGTGGGAATCCCGGCAAATGGGTTTGAATATTCCGCTGAACCTGCGATGGCGCCCGCAAAGGGCAGCCCCGCATTTTTCGCATAAATAAAACGCGCGGGCGTTGCAATACGCGCAATGACTCCGGAAGGGAAGCGTCACAAAAGTCTGCAAAAACCGGTCCGCCGCTGTTCCCAGTATCTCAAAAGGAGTCCTTTTCTTCTTGATGATTATATATACTGTCGGGATGATAAAAATAATAAACAGCCCGATCTGGATGTAATATTTCATGACATCCTCGCTGATCCAGTCGGTCATCAGGATGCCCCAATCCGATACAGGCCAGAACGGCGTCAGAATCCACCATCCGGTTACAAAGAGGTCCAGTATAAAATGCGACGCCATGGATATGTAGAGAAGCGGAAGAATCTTCATTCGCCTGTTCCGGGATAGAAAGAAAATCGTAATCAATGGTATAACCAGAGCGAAAAAGACGTTATGCCCGAATGTGCGGTGCAACTCCCTTCCGGATTCGCTCACGAACATGAAGACCCCATCCAGATCGGGCGCAATCGCCATCAGCGTAATCGCGCGCCTTTCCGGAGCGTTTTCCGTTGCGGCGTTGGCGATCAGCCACCCTGCCATCAGATGCCCCCCAAAATTCATGTCCTGCGTC